>JACZVE010000170.1 GCA_022572825.1 SAR324 cluster bacterium | reverse complement strand
CTAAGGAAGTGAAACTGACCGCCGACATCGCAATGCTACGAGAGCAACTTGAGACTAGGCGCACGCGTTCCATAATCGCATCGATTCTGCTGACCTTGACCGGTATCTGCTCGGGATTCGCTCTATTTCTTTTTCCCCGAACGCCCAATCCGGGAATCGAAGGTTCGGGAAACCAGGGCTCCTACGTTCCAGCTTCGCTCTTTGGGATCACCGCGTTTGTTCTGCTTGTGTTCGCCTGGATTCTCTCAATCGGACCTTTCAAGAAGCGAGGCTCGTAGAACACCGTAGCAGCTACCATCGGCACACGGATCATCTGCACTGACGCGCTCGGTCGAGCGGGACGATGTTCAATCAACGGAACAGGGCGCGGTGCCGCCCACGCCTCCGCCCCATTCCTGGGCCGCGGATAAAGGTCGCCGTACTCCGGGCGAACCCGCCCCCCGCACATTTCCGCGATCAGAAACGCACAGCGCAGCGCCGCGGGCAGGCACAATTCCGGATCCATTCGCTTGCCGAACCGGTCGCTGGCTTCCGTGCGGAGCTTCAGGAGCTGGGCGGTGCGACGGACGTTGAGGAACTCGAAATTGGCCGACTCCAGCAGGACGGAGGTAGTGGCTTGCGTGATCTCGGAATTCAGCCCGCCCATCACCCCGGCAATCCCCACCGCGCCGCCCCCATCGGTGATGAGCAGCATCCGGTCGTCGAAGGTGCGCACCACGCCATCCAGCGTCTCCATCCGCTCCCCCGCACGCGCCGGCCGCACGCGGATCAGGGGCTGCGGGCCGCCCCCTTCCCCGCGCAGGGTGCCGTAGTCGAAGGCGTGGATCGGTTGGCCCAGCTCCAGCATCACATAGTTGGTGGAATCGACCACCGCGTTGAGGGGACGCATGCCGGCCCGCAGCAGGCGTTGCTGCATCCAGAAGGGCGAAGGCTGCACCAGGAGGCCCTCGATCAGCACGGCGGTATAACGGGGGCACAGTTCCGGGTGGGTGATCTCCAGCTTGACGAAGGCGGTGTGGGCGCGGGCTGAGGCGCCATCGCCTCCGTGACGCAGCACCTCGTCCCGCAGCGGCTTACCGGTGAGGGCGGCGGTCTCGCGGGCGACGCCGTAAACGCACATCAGGTGAGCGAACCCGCCCTTGATGTCGAACTCCAGCACGCTGTCGCCCAGGTAGTCGGCCAGGGGCATCCCGGTGGGCGCGTCGTCGGGCAGGAGCAGGATGCCCTCGTGATCCTCGCTGAGGCCCAACTCCTTTTCGGAGCAGACCATGCCTTCGGACCGCACGCCGCGGATGTTGCCCGCCTTGAGCTTCAGCTTGCGCCCATCGCTTGCGTGGCCGTCGATCAGCTCGGCGCCGACCCCGGCGAAGGCCACTTTCAGCGGATTGGCGGGCAGCGGCTCGGCGAGGTAACGCATCAGGTTCGGGGCACCGGTGACCACGGTCAGCGGCCGCGCCTCCCCGAAGGCCACCTCCACCAGACAGAGGCGATCCGCATTAGGGTGCGCCAGCAGCTTTTCCACCTGGCCCACGCGCACCTTGTCGCGCTCCCACTGCGCACCGACGGTTTCCACGGACTCCACCTCGAGGCCGGCCAGCGTCAGCCGTTCGGCCAGCTCGTCGGGGGAGAGCTCGACGTCGACGTAATCGGTCAACCACTTGAGGGGAACGCGCAGGGCCATTAGAACTGCCTGAGAAAGCGCAGGTCGTTGCCGTAGAAGTAGCGGATATCCTCGATGCCGTGCTGGAGCATCGCCGGCCGCTCCACACCCATGCCGAAGGCGAAACCGCTCCACTCCTCGGGGTCGTAGCCGCCATTGCGCAGCACCACGGGGTGCACCATGCCGGCGCCGGCAATTTCGAGCCAGCCGGTGTACTTGCAGACCCGGCAGCCCTCGCTCCGGCAGAGGATGCAGTCCATGTCCACCTCGATGGAAGGCTCGGTGAACGGGAAGTAACTGCCGCGGATGCGCATTTTCCTTCCCTCGCCGTACATCTTGCCGGCAAACTCCCGCATGGTGCCGATCAGGTCCGTCAGGCGGATGTTGTGCCCGACGGCCAAGCCTTCCACCTGAAAGAACTGATGCTCCGAGCGCGGCGTGACCTGCTCATAGCGATAACACTTGCCGGGCAGGATCACGCGGATGGGATGCGGGTGGGACTCGCGCATGCAGCGGATCTGGCCGGGAGACGTGTGCGTGCGCAGCACCACCTCGTCGCTGATCCAGAACGTGTCCCACATGTCCCGGGCGGGATGATAGGCGGGGATGTTGAGCAGCTCGAAGTTGTTCTCGTCGGTCTCCACTTCCGGCGCCTCATAGACCTGGAAACCCATCTCGGCGAATATCTCGCGCAGGCGGCGCAGGGTCCGCGTAACCAGGTGCAGGTGGCCCGGCGCGATGGGACGGCCCGGCAGTGTCACGTCCACCTGCTCGCTGGACAGCGCCACCTCCAGCTCCGCCGCCTTGATGTGCTCCTGGCGCGCCTGGAAGGCATCCTCCAGCGCCGCCTTGACCTCGTTGGCGCGTTTACCCGCCAGGGGCCGCTCCCCCGCGGAGAGGTCTCCCAATCCGCGCAGCAGCTGGGTAAGGCGTCCCTTACGGCCGAGATAGGTGCGGTACCAGAGCGGAAGCTGCCCGGACCCCCGGATTTCCTCCAGCGCCGCAATGCCATCGCGCTGCAGAGCCTGGAGGGCTTCCAGAATGTTCATGATCTATCAGGCCGTTGACCGGCCCGCCGAAGGTAGCAGTGAGCGGAACGCGAAGACGCGAGTTGCAAGCACCGCAAGTATATAGCCAATTGAAATACAGCAGGCAATTGCCGGCAGCGGCAGCCGCCACCTGCCCGGACGCATCGTCAGGCCACCGCGTCTGCGCTTGCGCACGGCAAATCCGTCACCCCTCGCAGCGATGGTGCGGGGCTGCAGACGGTTGTGAGTGTACCTCCAATAATGGTAGGCTGTCTTGCCCATCCCAGATGAGGGCAAAGGACCGGCGATACAGGCCTATCATCAAGACTTAGGAGGAGGAGAGACCCTGCCCAATGATTGAAGTCAAGGTTTCCAACGACCAGGTGGATCGCGCCATGCGTGACCTCAAGCGCAAGTTGATCAAGGAGGGATTGTTCAAAGAGCTGAGCCGCCGTAAATTCAATATCAAGCCTTCCCTGGCCAAGCGACTCAAGCGCGCCCAAGCGGAGAAGATCCGCAAGAAAGAAGCCCGCCGGGAACGCGAACGAATGGAGCGCTGACATCACCGTTGGCGCGCGTCCTGTCCGATCTTTCCAGCACCGCTATCGCTTCACACCCATCGCCACACCTATTGTGCCCCAAGCTGCACTGCGCTCCGACCCGGGTGCGTCAGTGCGCTCCGGGGATCGATCACCTTTTGGCGAAGCGCTCTGGCCGATGACCGAGCGGCAAATCACGGGGGTGTCGCCGTCACAGGTCGAGACGATAGCCACTGCCGTAGATCGTCTTCAGCATTTTGGCCATGGGCGGCAGCTTCCTGCGCAATTCCTTGATATGACTGTCGATGGTGCGGTCCGTGATGTAAGTGTCGGACCAAATCTTCTCGAGAATCATGTTGCGGGTCAGCAGGCGGCCCCGGTTGGCCACGAACAGCCGCAACAGGCCGATCTCTTTCGTGGTGAGGGGAATGTGTTCATTTCCGTTGGTGGCCTCCTGGCGTTCCCAGTATACCTTGCAATCACCCAGTTCGGTGACTTCCCCGACCGATCGGTCGGCATGCACGCCGAGTCTCTTGTTGACGCGCGCCTTCAACACTTCCTTATTGAAGGGCTTGACCACGAAGTCATCGGCCCCGAGTTCCAGGCCGAAGCTTTCGGTCTCCGGTTCGGTCTTTGAGGTCAGAAAGATAATGGGAATCTGCCGGGTCTTTTCGTCCTGGCGAAGCCTGAGGCAGACCTGAAATCCGTCCATTCTGGGCATCATAATGTCCAGGATAATCAGGTCCGGCTGCACTTCGCTGGCCAGACGGAGGCCTGCCAGGCCATCGCCGGCTGTATGCACTTCGAAGTCGGATTCGAATATGCTTGTCAGCGCGTTGCGATTTTCCTGCTCGTCATCAACGATAAGTAGCTTCATCGAACTCATTTGCCCGCTTTGCTGGGTTGTGTTTCACCGGAGCGGATTCGAGCAGCCGCCCTGCCTCAGTTCCGACGATATTCTGATAATTGGGATTTACGTATACCTAAACGCATAAGGCGGTGCCGGATGTTCCGCAAGTGCGCAGCAATTTTTCAATGTGCCGCAAATAGACCAGCGCATTGAGTGGTGCCGGCATGTGGGTGCAGCGCAGATTGTTCTCCCCTGCAAAGCCCTGCGCCAGGTCGGACGGCCCATATAAAATCCAATGCGTCGGCAGCTGCGGGCGGTTGCCGATCTGAATGCGATGTTCCGCGAGAAGCGGCGAATGCAGGTCCACGACCGCAATATCCGGTGGCTGGCCCCGCAGCGCGTCGTCCAGCGCGGGGCAGGTGTGCGCCTGCGACACGTGGATCAGCCCCCCTTCTACCAGAACGCCTTCCAATGCCTGAGCGGTGTTCCTGGATGACGAGGCGATAAGAATCCTGTTGTGGTGGTAATCCGACAGCTCGGGCAGTTGCTCTGGCGTGAAGATATTGGCGAGCTCAATGACGAACGCCGCTCCCCGTCTTCCATTGGATTCGGCCCAAATCCGGCCGTGGTGAAGCTCGACAATTTGTTTCGAGATATAAAGCCCCAGGCCGCTGCCACTGCCCTGCGTTTCCAGCTTGGCGTATTTTTCGAAGACACTTTTCTGGCGGGCGCTGGGAATTCCCGGCCCGTCGTCGCCAATGGTGATCCTCAGACTTCCGCCACTGGCTTGCGAGTGCTCCCGCAGCACGCAATCCAGAGAGACACAGGCGTGCGCATGCTTGGAAGCGTTGTTGAGGACATTGTGCAGCACCTGGGCGATCATTTCGCGATCGCCATAGCAAAGCAGCCCCGGGTGCGACTGGGTGGAGCGATACTGGATGCCCCTCGCCTGAAGCGCGGGTGCCTCGTCCTCCAGACAGCTTTGAACCAGCTCGTCCACTGGAAAAAACGACGAGGTGGGCAGCAGCCGGCCTTCCTCAATGCGATTGAGGTCCAACAGATTCTCCACAAGGCGCCGGGCCACACGCGACTGGCTGACGATACGGTTGATCAATTCCGGCATGGACTGGCTTGACTCACCGGCGACGGCGTCGCTGAGAAACTGGCAGATCAACTCGATTGAGGAAAGGGGTGCGCGAAGGTCGTGCGAGCAGATGGATAACAACTCGTCCTTGAGCCGGTTGGTGTCGAGCAACTCCTTGTTGCTCCTTTGCAACTCCTTCTGCAACGAGCGCGCTTGAATGACGTGACGGATCCGCGCCGTCAGGATAGGGGAAATGATCGGTTTGCCGATGAAATCAATGGCGCCCATCGCAAAGGCCTTCAGGATATACTCCGTCTCCTGATAGGCGGAAAGAAAGATGACCGGAATCTCCATCGTAGAAGGCCATTCCTTCAGCCGCGTCAGCACCTCGAATCCATCGACCTCCGGCATGGCCAGATCGAGCAGAACGAGGTCGACGGCGTTGTGCCGCAGATAGTCCAGTGCTTGCCGGGCGTCGTCATACAGCAGAAGATCGCATTCGAAGTGCTCGCGAGCCAGGATGATCTTGACGATCTGCAAGTTGGACATCTCGTCGTCGATCATCACGATGCGCGGTAACCGGCTGTCTCGTTCCTCGCCTTGAGCCATCGCTCTTACGCCTGCCCGTATATTGTCTGCTCGTGATACGCCAATTTTGACGCGCCTGCCCGCGCCAGGCGGGCGCCCTGGCAAATCAGGCTGCGGCGAGTGGCCGGCACGCCGTCACCGTCCCAACTCTTTGGCCCGCCGGTAAGCACGGTCGATCCCTTCCTCGAGGTGTTGGCCAATGGCGCGCTGTTGGAAGTGTTCCAGCGCGGCGGCCGTCGTGCCGCCCTTGGAGGTCACCTGCTCGCGCAGCGTGGCGACCGGTACGCGCTGATGTTTCCACAGTGCCGTTGCACCGGTCAGTGTCTGCTGCACCAATTGCTCGGCCTGATCCGCCGTGAAACCCAGCTTGAGCGCGGCTTGCATCCAGTGTTCGGCGAAAAAGAACACGTAGGCTGGACCGCTGCCGGAGATGGCCGTGGCCGCGTCGATCGCGTCTTCCGACGCAACGGCCAGCGCCTGGCCGGAGGCCTGCAACAGGGCTTCCACGCCGCGCAATTGCGCCGCGCTGACCGCCGGGGCGGCGTAGTATACGTTCATCCCCAGGCCGATCTGGGCCGGCGTATTGGGCATTACGCGCACCACCGCTTCGTGGCCCAGCCCGCTCTGCACGGCACCAATGGTGACCCCCGCCATGATCGAAACCACCACCTGGCCGGGCGCCAGGAACGGCTTGAGCTCACCGAACAGGGCCGGGGCGGATTGGGGCTTTACCGCCAGCAGCACCACCGGCGCCGTTGCCCGATCGTCTAGAATTTGGGCCGGGGACACTTCGAGACGCTTGGCGATCAGGGCGACATCCTCTTTGTCAATCTGAAGCAGTATTTGGCATTGACCAAGGGTGGTGGCGTTCGACAAGACACCAGCATCCATCTCTGGTTTGATTACTTTATGACCGCGTTCCGCTTTGAGATGCGGGTGGGTGGTCAGCCTTGGTGGGGCAATACTGTTGCTGCCCGCGACGGTACTACGACCTACAGCCCGTTTGTAACCTTGGCCGAAAGAACCTGATTGATTGACTGACTACAGCCCCGCCCCTTCGAGGGCGGTGGCCCTTATAGGAGCTGCCTGATATGGCTGCAGCCAAGAGACTGATCGAACAAGTG
>JACZVE010000169.1 GCA_022572825.1 SAR324 cluster bacterium | reverse complement strand
CCTTCATTCTCGCCTTCATGTCGCCCCATCTCGCCTCCCCGCCAAAGCTGTTTTCCGAGGGGGCGGTGCTGATCAACCGCGAAGGCCGGCGCTTTTGCAACGAGTTGGAAAAGCCCGCGCTGAGCATCCCCAAGCAGCCCGAGCGCATCGCCTACATTTGTTTCGACCAGCAGGTAGCGCGAAAATTCTCCCAGTGGCCCAACTTCATCTCCACGGCGCCGGGAATTTCCTATGCCTACCTGGCGGACTACCGGCGCAACCGCAAGGACATCTTCTACCGGGCACGCACCCTGGAGCGACTGGCCGCCAAACTCAACGTCCCGGCCGGGGCGCTGACGGATTCCGTGGCGGAATATAACCGGCTTGCCGCGAACGAAGGGCACGATGCGTTCGGCCGCGGGCCGGCGGGGGAAATTCGCGAACCTCCCTTTTACGCCCTTGGGCCGGCCAAGGGCTGGGTCGTGCTGACCGATGGTGGATTGGCGGTGACGACCGGCCTGGAGGTGCTGGATGGAGACGATAACGTCATCCCCGGCCTCTATGCGGCAGGCTCGGCCGGGCAGGGTGGCGTGTTCCTGGAGGGACACGGCATGCACCTGTGCTGGGCATTTACCTCCGGCCGCATCGCCGGAAGCAATGCCGCCGCGGGATAAGCGCGTATACCGCACGCTCCGTGAGAGGGCGGTCTTGACCGGTGCGGGAATGCGACATTAGACGATGTTTATTGCTGCTTAACGGCAATACGGTTCACTTACGAAAGGCAACACAAGAATTTTCCGTGCCCTTCGAGACAGGCGACTGCGTCGCCCTCCTCAGGGACGCGGCTCCCGGAATCCGATTTGGTCTAAAGTGAACGGCGTTGTGCTTAACCGGGTCCATTCGGGTTCGATCAGCGAGGAGAAATCAACGGTGTATAAGCTGGAGGACAGGGTCGCGCTGGTAACGGGAGCCGGCTGCGGGATCGGCCGAGCCATCGCCCTCCGCCTGGCGCAGGAAGGCTGTGCAATCGTCGTGCTCGATGTGGATGCCGATGGCGCCGATCAGACGGCCCAGGCGCTGCAGAAGCTAGGGGTACGATCCCAGGTGGCGATCGCGGACGTCGCGGAACCTTCGCAGGTGCGCCAAAGCGTGGAAGCGGTGCTGGAAGCATTCGGCCGCATCGATATCCTGGTCAACAACGCGGGCGTTCTGCGAGTCGCTCCCCTGCTGGATATGTCTTGCGAGGATTGGCAATTGACTTTCCGCGTCAACGTGGAGGGCGTATTCAACTGCTGTCATGCGGTGGGGCCGCACTTGGTGGCGCAGCGGAGCGGAAGAATCATCAATATCGCCTCCTGGCTCGGAAAGGCCGGCAGAGCCTACAACAGCGCTTACTGCGCCTCCAAATTCGCCGTAATCGGGCTCACTCAGTCGCTGGCGCTGGAGCTGGCGCCCAGCCAGGTCACCGTGAACGCCATCTGTCCCGGCGCCGGGTTGCAGGCGATACGGGAGAGTCTGGAGCATTTTGCCAGGGCGGGCTGCAACTCGCCGGATTTGATCGAGGGCAGCCACGCCTTCTTGGAGAAGCGCACGCCGCGTTTCGGTCCGTCAGAGGCGCTAGGATAGTGGCCGGCCTGTTCGACCCCATCACGATTCGCGGCGTGGAAATACCCAACCGCATCGTCATGCCTCCGATGACGACCCGGCTGGCCGGTGCGGATGGGGAGGTGACTCCCGAGCTGACGGCCTATTATCTGGAGCGCGCACGAGGCGGGGTGGGCCTGATCACCGTCGAGATGACATCGCCCGAACCGGCCGGCAGGCACCGGGCCGGGGAACTTTGCATCATTCACGAGCGCTACCGCTCCGGATTGCGGCAACTGAACGCCCGGCTGCATGAAGCGGGAGCGCGCACCTCGGTGCAGATCGGCCATGCCGGCGGCCACACCCGCGAGGACGTGACCGGGTATCCCCCCGTCGCGCCGTCCGCTCTGCCGCACGTCGTGCAGGAGCGCGACACCCGCACCGTCGTTCCGCTGGAAATGAGCCCGGACAGAATTCGGCAGGCGGTCCACGCATTCGCCCAGGCCGCCGATTTTGCCAAGGAGGGCGGTTTTGACATGGCGGAAATACACGGCGCCCATGGTTATCTTATCGCTCAGTTTCTCTCGCCGCTGGATAACCGCCGCACGGACGAATACGGCGGGAGTCTCGCCAATCGCGCTCGCTTTGCCCTGGAAGTGGTGCGCGTCTGCCGGGAGAAAGTGGGCGATTTTCCCCTCGTCTTCCGCATCAGCGCCGACGAGATGGCGCCGGGGGGATTGGCGCCGGAGGAGGCGGTCGAGGTATGCCGCTGGCTGGTGGATGCCGGCGCCGATGTGTTGCACGTATCGGCCGGGTGCTACCGCTCCCGGCCCTCCGGGGCCGTCATGACCCCGCCCATGAACTACCCCGAAGGCGTATTTCTCCATCTGGCGGAGAAGGTCAAAGCGGCCGTCCAGGTGCCCGTGATTGCCGTAGGACGCCTCCACGATCCCGCCCTGGCACGGCGCGTCGTCGCCGGGGGCCAGGCGGATATGGTGGCGCTGGGCAGGGCGCTGATTGCCGATCCGCACTGGCCGCAAAAAGCCAGAGAGGGCAGGGGCGAGGCCATCTGTCCGTGCATTTGCTGCAACACGTGCGTGGACGGCATGCGCGAGGGCTCGCAGATCCGATGCCTGGTCAACCCGGCGGCCGGACGGGAAACCCGCTTGGTGTTCACCCCGGCGGCCCCAGGCAAGCGGGTGCTGGTGGTGGGGGGCGGCCCAGCCGGCATGACGGCCGCCAGCATCCTCGCCCGCAGGGGACACCACGTGGCGCTCCACGAAAAAGCCACCGTATTGGGGGGACAGTTGTTGTGGGCGCAAAAGGCGCCCCGCTTTCAGAACGTTGCCACCAACGCTTCCGTGCTGCAGAAATTCATCGATTATCTCGCCGCTGAGCTGCGCCGGACGGGGGTATCGATAACCCTGGGCGAGCCCGCGGGGCTTCGCACCATTGCGGCCTGGCAGCCCGATTCGGTCGTGCTGGCCTCTGGAGCCTCCTACCGCTTTCCCTTGAGCTGGATCATCCCCCCGCTCCTCCTGTCGCCGCTGATGAAGGCGCGATGGATGGGAGCATTGACTGGGCACCGGCTCGTCAAGTGGTTCTTCTTCCGCGTCGCGCGGAAGTCCAACAACCGCCTTGCGCGCACGCTTCGCGCAAAGGGCATGGAGGTGAACCCGATCGGGGACTGCCGCCTTGCCGGCAAGACCCCCGAGGCCATCGCCGCCGCGGCGGAGTTGGCCTATCGCTTGTGAGAGGGTGCAGATGGCGAAATTAAAAATACTGGTGGTGCAAGGGGCCAACATGAACTGGCTGGGAATCCGCCAACCGGAGATATACGGAACGACCACGGCGGCGGAACTGGACGAGCAAATCCGCCAATACGCCACGGATAAAGGCTTCGAGGTCGACATATTCTACAGCAACAGCGAAGCGGAAACGATCGACAAACTGTATGAGGCCCACAACAAGGACGTCGACGCGATCGTCATGAATCCGGGAGGCTTCACGCACGCCGGATATGCCTTGAAGGACGCCATTTTGGGAATAAAGGTGCCCTGCGTGGAGGTGCATATCTCCAATCATTTTCTGCGGGGCATACACTCGGTTCTGGGGGTTGCGTCAAAGGGCGTGATCATGGGGTTCGGGCTGCATGGGTATTTTCTCGGAATCGATGCGGCCCTGCACCTGGTTGCACAAGGCAAGGGGTAAAGCCACGGCCCGAACCGGACTCCGCACCGCGCTCGCCTGAGCAATCGGCAGCGGTAAAATGAGAGGAGATCAAGCCACATGAGTGCGCTATATTACGAGGACTTCGAGGTGGGCGCCGAATACGAAACGCCGGGCCGAACCATCACGGAGACGGACATCGTTCAGTTTGCCGCCCTGACCGGGGATTGGAACCAGATTCATACCGACGAGGAATACTGCAAGCACACCTCCTATGGGCAGCGCATTGCCCACGGGTTGCTGGGCATGGCCTACATCGAAGGGATGAAGTTTCGCCTGGGGCATTTCGATGGAACTGCAATCGCCTCGTTGGGGTGGAGCGTCACTTTCCCCAAGCCGATCTTCATCGGCGATACCATCCGGGTGAGAGTGAAGATCGCCAGTAAGCGGGAGACCAAGAAGCCCGACCGCGGCATCCTCGTCGAGGAGGTGCAGATCGTCAACCAGAGGGACGAAGTGGTCACCGAGGCCGAACACACGGTGATGGTCAAGCGCAGGGGCGCGGGTTCCAAGTGATACCGTTTCCAGTGATACCGGTTTACATCGGCGCGCCTGTCGCTGCATTCGGTGCGGCCCGGCGCTTCGCGGGGAGCCGGACAGGCCCCGCTGGAAAGTGAGAGCATGGCTGCAAGCAAATCCGCGCCAAACAAATACGTCGCCGCAGAAGAGGCTGCAAAGCTGATTCGCGATGGCGATACGCTCACCATCTGCGGATGCGGCGCCATTATGGTGCCCGAAAAAGTCCTGTCGGCGCTGCAGGCGAGGTTTCTGGAGACGGGCCATCCCCGGGATCTGACCATCGCCAACCCCATCGTCGTGGGCAAGGAGAAAGGCACCGGACTGGAGAATTTCGCGCACAAGGGGATGGTGAAAAAGCTGGTCGGCAGCACTTACAGCCTGTGGGAGGAACCCAAACTGAGCGCGATGATCGTGGACGGGGAGGTGGAGGCCTACGTTTACCCGATGGGTGTGATGTTTCAGTGGCTGTGGGCGATCGGCGCGGGCAATCCGGGGGTGCTGACCAAGGTCGGCCTCAACACGTTCGTGGATCCCCGGCTCGATGCAGGCCGCTGCAACGACATCTCGCGGAATCCGCTGGTTGAGCCGCTCACCCTCAATGGCGAAGAGTATCTGTTCTACAGGTGCTTCCCCATCGACGTCGCCATTATCCGAGGCACCACGGCGGACGAGGACGGAAACGTCGCCATGGAGCATGAGCCCTTGTTCCTGGACATGCTGCCGCAGGCCCTGGCCGCCAAAAGTTCCGGTGGAAAGGTCATCGCCCAGGTGAAACAGATGGCCCGAAGGGGATCGTTGCATCCGAAAACCGTTCAGGTGCCCGGCTTCCTGGTCGATGCGGTGGTGGTGGACAAAGACCAGCGGCAAACGTCCCTGGAGGACAGCGCCAGCCTGACCGGCGAGGTGCAGTCGCCATTGACGGAAATTCCTCCATTGCAGCTGGACGCGGAGAAGGTCATCGTCCGGCGGGGCGCAATGGAGCTTTGCGCCGGGGACGTGGTGAACCTGGGCTTCGGAGTACCGGCCGCCATGCCGCAGCTGACCTTGGAAGAGGAGATCTACGACAGAATCGTCCTCACGACCGAACACGGGGCCGTCGGCGGCGTGCCGGAAGGCCGCAAGGTCTTCGGTGTGCACCACAACCCGGGCGCCATCATCAACTCCATCGGCATGTTCTCGATATACACCGGGGGCGGTCTCGATATCACCTTCCTCGGCTTTGCCCAACTGGACCGGGAAGGCAACGTCAACGTGAGCAAATTTGGACGCACGATTCCCGGTTGCGGAGGATTCATCGATATTACCCATGACGTGAAAAAAATCGTCTTCTGCGCCACCTTCACCTCCGGAGGGCTGAGGACCCAGGTCGGCGGGGGGCGGATCGCAATCGTGCGGGAAGGGCGCAACAAAAAGTTCGTTCAGCGCGTGGAGCAGGTCACCTTCAGCGCCCAGAACGGACGCGCCAAAGCGCAGTCCGTGTATTACGTCACCGAACGGGCCGTTTTCGTGCTGGGTGATAACGGCGTGGAGCTGGTGGTAATCGCGCCGGGGATCAACCTGGATCGGGACATTCGCCCCCACGTCGATTTCGATTTGCGGGTTTCGCCCGACCTGAAGGAGATGGATCCCCGCCTGTTCAACGAAGAGCCGCTGGGATTGGCCCGGCAGTTGGGGGCGGCGGCTGGCATTCCATAATCATTCATTTAATTGGGCAGGCACAGCGCTGGATCAGGCGCTTGCGCGCCTTTGCGAAGGGTCTAATCCGATCACCATTCCTTTTGGGGGTGTGAGATGTCGTTCAAAGAACCTACCTTCGAGGCCGTCGAAGTCGGCGAGGAGTTCGGACCGATCGAGCTGGTCGTGGACGATCATTTTATCAAAAGCTATGCCTTCGCCCTGGACGATTACCACCCATGGTACGGCGAGGATGCGGCGCCGTTCGGCGGGCGCACGGCGTCGCAGTGCTGGGTCGTCGAGGAGTTGATGTGGCTGTTTTTCACCAAGTACGATCCCAACGCCGTCGTCGGCCTGCACCAGAAAGAGGAGATCTGGAACCATGCGCCGGTACCCTACGGCGCGCGGCTGACCCTGACAGGACAGTATGTCGACAAGTACACGCGGCGGGGAAAAGGCTATGTCGTGCTCGATTGCGAGGCGCGGGACGATCAGGGCCAGCTTCTGGTGCGGCAGCGCAGCACCGAGATCATGCGCATTCCCGAGGGCATCCAACTGGGCAGCGGCAGCTCGGAGGCCAAGGGGCGGCGCGTCAGCGGCGTGTGGCCCGAGGATCGTCAGCCCGTCGCCGAGGCTTCCGCCACTCTCCTCGAACAGAGAGCTGGCTGCGTCCTCGATGGACTCTGTCAGCTCGCTCAGTGCGAATACGATCTTCATGGACTGCCTCCTGTACCAATCTGGGTGGGAGCTGCTTACGCTTGATCCTGTTGGTCGTCAACCTCCAAAGCGTCCTGCATGATATCGACGTAGGATTCCAGGTGGAGATCATCGACGATCTTGTACGCTGCGATCTCCACTGACGAGCCGGGGATGCCCACGGTGACCTTGGTATATCCCTGGTCTGCCGATACCAGCTCGATGGCTT
>JACZVE010000168.1 GCA_022572825.1 SAR324 cluster bacterium | reverse complement strand
AATCTGGCTCCCAGCCGAAAAGCTATTTCTATGTGAGTAGCTCTGTCAGAAGCTCTGTCAGAAGCTCAGCGAGTCGCTCCGGAATAATTCCGGAAGTAACTCTAGAAGGCCTGTGAATTTCTACCCATTTTGCAAGGCCATTTGATTGATTTGGAAGAATGGTCCTTTCGCAAAAAGGCCAAATATGACTCTTGCGAGAGGTAATAAACCCATAAAAGGCAAATAAAGACAGAAAAATGGATGGTTTGGACGCGCTTTTGCCTTGTTGGGAAAGTTTTTGTGCGGATTGTCGAGAAACTGCACCAACCGTTTGAGGTTTTGCACCGTGGCGGTGAGGGTCACCTGCTCGTTCATTTTGGCAAGACCCCGGAAGCGTGCCCTGCCCAGCCCATGGGATTGCTTGGCTTCGCCATACAGGTGTTCGATGCGATGACGTAATTTTTGGGAGATCTGGTAGCCGCGAGTCGCCGCCAATTCACTGGCCCTTTGCAGGGCTTTGGCTCGCTCCAATTTATCGCGTCTAGCTCGGAACTGGCTCAGATTGAAAGTTCTTCTGCGCCAAACAGGAATTGCGGGCGGTTTGCCGGCAAGCAAGGGAATATGCGGATCGATGCCGGAGGCAATAAGGTCGGTGATGGTTTCGGCAGTGCCGTACAGGGTGTCGGCGCAGAGGGTTTTGGGAACGATGCCATGACGTCTTGCAAGCTGATCGAGCAGGGCGATGGCCTGAGCGCCATCACGGGCCTCCTCCCCGCTGACAAGCGTGGCGGAAGTGGCCACGATGACCCGGCTCTTGGTGTCCGCCAGGTTGTGCGCCTTATAGGACAGCTTGGCCTCCTTGCCCCGCCCTTTGCGGTAAAGTTGGGCGTCGGGATCGCTGGCCGAGCGGTGGGTGGCGTTGGAATAGCGCTTGCCGTGAAAGTCGGTGTGATGATGGTCGTCGTCTTTGTCAGGTTTCGGGGGCTCCTCCCCGCCGGCGCAAAGACGGTCAGCCGCCTGGGTCAACCCGTTCTGGATTTCCTGCAACGATTTGATCGAAGCGTTGGCGGCCACCTGGGTCGAGTCAGCCATCAGATGGCGGCCGGAAAGCAGCCCCACATCCCCACACTGAGCGACGATGCGATGAAACAACTCCTCCCACAAGCCATGCTCCCGGCAGCGCCCGCGGAACTTGACCAGCGTGGTGCGGTCGGGAACGGAATCATGGAAATCCAGCCGGCAAAACCAGCGGTAGCCAGCATGCAAGCGGACTTCCTCGCACAAGCGCACTTCGGACCAGTCGTAGAGATAGCCCAGCAAAATCATCCTGACCGCCAGTTCGGGCGCTGTACCTTCACGGCCTTGGCTCGGGTGATAGGCCGGAGACAGAAAATCTTGAACAAAGGAAAGATCAAGCACCTGATCCAGCTTGCGCAAAAAATGATCGGGGGGAACCCGTTCCTCCAGCGACACCAATTGCACCAAACTGCCTTGATCGTTGGGTTTTCCTATCATTACCGGCCTCCATGGCGGGTTCTTAATATAGAGTGATTGCCTTTTATATCAAATAATTGGAGAAAATCACAGGCCTTCTAGGCTGCGCCTGCGAACGTGCAGCACCCTTTGCATCACTGAATTCCGTCTATAGGATGCATCAACCATACCGGGATGAACCGGGATGAATGATCTGGCACCGACTCATCATTACGCGCGCGTCAACGGCGTGCGGCTGCATTACGCGACGGCCGGCGAGGGGCCCGCGCTGTTCCTGCTGCACGGCTATCCGCAGACGTCGTACCTCTGGCGCAAGGTGGTGCCCCTGCTGGCGCCCGCTTACCGGCTGGTGATGCCCGACCTGCGGGGCTACGGCGATTCCGACAAGCCCCTGGACGGCTACGACAAGCGCACCATGGCGCGTGACATCCGCGCGCTGGCCGACCATCTGGGGGAGAAGCGCTTCGGCCTGGTGGGGCACGACCGGGGCGGCCGCGTCGCCCACCGCTACGCCCTCGATCACGGCGAGACCCTGGCGGGGTTGAGCCTGCTCGATATCGAGCCCACGAAGACAAAGTTCGACACCCTGGACCGCGAAAGCGCGCTGTCCTCCTGGCACTGGCTGTTCCTGCCCGTGCAGGATCTGGCGGAGACGTTGCTGGCGGCGGCGCCGGAGGCGGCCCTGCGCTATTTCCTGCGTAGCTGGGCTGCGGATCCGGGCGCCATCGAGGAGGCGGCCGTGCAGGAGTACCTGCGCTGCTTCAAGCTGCCGGGGACGATCCGCGCCACCTGCGCCGATTACCGCGCCGGGGCCTATATCGACCTGGAGCACGACGCGGCGGACGCGCACAAGCGGGTATCCGTGCCGCTCCAGGTGCTGTGGGGCGGCCTGGGGCGGCGCCGGCAGGTCGATCTGGTGGCCGTCTGGCGGGAGAAGGCACGGCAGGTGGAAGGCAAGCCCCTGCCATGCGGGCACTTCATTCCCGAGGAATCCCCGGAGGCGCTGGCCGCTGAACTGCAGGCATTCTTCGCCGCCAGGCTGTGACGCGATGACCGCCAGACGATTGGTACTGTTCGACATCGACGGGACGCTGCTCAGCACCAACGGAAACGGCGTGCGGGCCATGATGCGGGCCTACACGGCCGTCTGGGGCAAGGATCCCTCCGGCGTGGACTACGCCATGAGCGGCAAGACGGAGCTGGGGATCTGTTACGGGCTGCTGGCCCTGCTCGGCTTTACACGGGACGAGGTGCGATCGGGCCTGCCTCGTTTCTGGAAGCGCTATCCGCGGGAACTGCGCCGACACCTCTCGCCCCGATCGACCACGGTGCACCCGGGCGTGCGGGAGCTGGTGCATGCGGTGTCGGGACAGCCGGCCCTGTTGCTCGGATTATTGACAGGCAACTGCGAGGCAGCGGCGTGCGTCAAGCTGGAAGTTGCCGGCCTGGACGGCTTCGCCGTGGGGGCGTTCGGAGAGCACCACGAAGAGCGTGCCAGCCTGCCGACCCTTGCCGTGGAGGCGGCCCGGAGGCTGACGGGCGCGGACTTCCGCGGCAAATCCATCGTGATCATCGGAGACACGCCCAACGACATCCTGTGCGGGCGGGCGCTGGGCGTCAAAACCATCGCCGTGGCAACGGGCCGCTTCGACCGGGAATCTCTGGCCCGCTACGATCCCGATTATCTCTTCCCGGACCTGTCCGCGTGCGGGAGCGTGCTGGAAGCGCTCCACGCGTGATACCCATCTGCGACTTTTGATCACTGCGGTTGGCTCGCGAAGGGAGCGAAGATTTTATTCTGAGGCCTCGTCTTGGTATCGGGCCTAGCGCGCCAGGCCGCCGGGAACGGGCGTCGTCGGCAACGCGCGCAGTTCCACCCGCTCACCCTCGCCGACTCCCAGCACCCTGCGGCCGAATTGGTCCAGGCGAATGCGCCCGTCGCCCGTGTCGGGGCTGATCTGCACCCAGGCCCGCAGCGGCGCTGGATTGTTGCCCAGCATTTCCACCATGTCGTCCTCCGCCACTCCCAGCCGCTGCGCGGTGGGTGGCGCCAGCGCGAGCACCCGGCGGCGGCCCTTGCGTCCCACGTAGGGCTCCAGGCTATCATCCGCCGTGACGGTGACGTGCAGGCGTGCGTCGTCCAGTTGCTTGCGCAGTGCCGTCGTTGCGGCGGGATCCACCGCGCCCTCCGGCGTCAGCACGACGCCGTAGCCGTCCCGCGCGCGTTCAGGCGAGACCATGCCCTCGTTGACGTCGGCCCGCACCCGCTCCGCATCCCGCTTGAGCGGATCGCCATAGCCGCCGCCGCCCCCCGAGCGCATGCTCACCACATCGTCTTGGTAGAGCGGATAGCCGGTGACCTTGCCGGGAGTGGGAAATTCGATCTCTTCACCGTCCCGCAAAACGGAGACCTTGTACGGACGCGCGCTGCCGCCGCCTCCAATCCCGTACGGTGGGATGACGGCGCGGTCGCTGAGCACCGAATAGCTGCCCTCCCGATCCAGCAGGCGCACCTGGCGCCGCATGCCCAGTCCCCCGCGGCGCTCCCCTTCGCCGCCCGAATCGCCGCGCAGCTCGCAGCGTTCCACCAGCAGCGGCATCTCGTTTTCGATGGACTCGGCATTCTGGATGGACATGATGTTGCCGAAGTCCACGTTCACATAGGCGCTGGAACCGTCGGCCTCCAGGAATCCCCCATTTCCCCCAGCGGGGGCCTCGTAATACACGTACGGCCGGCCGCGGCGCTCGTTGTAGCCACCGATGGCGTTGGGGAAGGACGTGCCGCACAGATCGGCGGACACGCGCTCGGGTATGATCTGAGACAGTGCGCCCAGCGTCACGGATACGGCGCGCTTGCGCACCTCGCCGTGAGCGCCCGCGGGCGCGTCATTGCGCACGTCCACGATGGAGCCTTCCGGCGCGCGCAGCTCGATGGGCCGGAACGCCCCGTGGTTCACGGCACCGCCGGGATCCAGAGTGGACTTCACCGCCACGAACACGCCCGCGCCCGTCACCGCCAGCGAGGAGTTGACCACACCGGGCACCTGTGGATTGGAGCCGGCAAAATCGGCGACGATCCCGTCACCGGCCACCGTCAGCTTGAGCCGCATCAGCACGGGATCCTGCGCGCCATTGTCGTAGTACTCCAGATAGTCCTCGTAGTAGTAGTCGCCGTCCGGCAGCCGCGCGATCTGCTCGCGCAGACGGCGTTCGGTGCGATCCAGATTGATGGCGACCGCGCGCTGCACGGTTTGCGCGCCGTATCTGTCGTACAGGCGGCGGATGCGGCTTTCCGCCACGTTGCAGGCGCCCACGGAGGCGTTGAAGTCCCCCTGGCGTTCCTCCGGCACCCGCATGTTCGCCATCAGCAGCGCCATGGCGGCCTTGTTGACCTTGCCGCCCGCGATGATTTTGATGGGAGGGATGCGCACGCCTTCCTGATAGATATTGGTCGACATGCCCGAATAGCTGCCCGGCACCATTCCGCCCACATCCACCCAGTGCGCCCGGACGGCGGGAAAGATCATCAGGCGGTCCGCCTCGTCGAAAATCGGATACAGGAGCGTCACGTCGTTCAGGTGCGTTCCCCCGCGGTACGGGTCGTTGAGCATTATCACGTCGCCCGGCTGCAGATCGTCCCGGAAGTCGTCCAGGCCACAGCGCACGCCCCAGGGCAGGGGCAGCACGTGTCCGGGGTGGTCCCAGGACTGGGCGACCATCTCGCCGTCGGGCGAGAACAGGGCGCAGGAAAAATCGTCGAACTCGTAAATGACGGAGGAGTACGACGCGCGAATGATCGTCTCGCGCATCTCTTTCACCACCGCGATCAGCCCCTCGCAGATCACCTCCAGCGTGATGGGGTCGACCTCGCCGCGCTGGGCGGCCACGGCTTGTGTCTGCGTTCTCATGACGTTTCACGCTCCATCAGCAAGTCTCCGAACTCCAGCACCACCGCCCGCCAGCGCGGGGGTACCACCGTGGTGGCGCCGTTTTCCTCGATAATCGCCGGCCCGGCAAGCATTGCGGCAGCCGGCAGCCGGTCGCGCTCGTAGACGGAAACCTCCTGGAAGCTGCCGTCGAAGTAAACGGATCGCCGACCCTGCGGGGCCGCTGGCAGCGAGCCGCCACCGCGCCATGCGGGCAGTTCGGGCTTGGCCACGCGGCCGACAGCCGCGATCCGGAAGTTTACGATTTCGGCGGGTTCGTCGCCTTTGTGACCGAATCGGCGCTGGTGAACCTCGCCGAAGGCCGTCTCGATGGCTGCGATGGAGTCCACCGCCCGCGGCAGGTCCACCTGCAGTTCCCAGGACTGTCCGAGGTAACGCATGCCCAGCGATGGCGCGTAGTCGATATCGGCCAGGGCGACGCCTTCGGCCGCAAGATTGGCGCCCGCCTCCCGCTCCATATCTGCGAACACGGCCAGGATTTCGGCAAGGGCCGTTTGCCGGGTCTGGAGGGTGCGGGTGCGCACATAATCGTGCCGGATGTCGGAAATCAGCGAGCCGAATGCCGCGAAGTTTCCCGGTCCCAGCGGCACCAGAATGCGCGGGATCTCCAGTTCCTCGGCAATGAAGGCGGCGTGCATCGGACCCGCGCCGCCGTAGGCGACCAGGGCGAAATCCCGCGGGTCGTATCCCTTGGCGATGGAAATCTGCTTGATCGCGCTCACCATGCGCGCGACCGCGATGCGGATCACGCCCTCGGCCAAGACATGGGTCTCCAGACTAGGCAGACGCTCGCCCAGCCGCGCCAGCGCCTCGCGGGCCAGGTCTCCGTCCAACCGCAGGCGGCCCCCCAACAGCGTTTCCGGACTGAGCCGCCCCAGCAGCAGGTTGGCGTCGGTCACGGTGGGCTCGCTGCCTCCGCGCCCGTAGCAGGCCGGGCCCGGATCCGCGCCCGCGCTGCGCGGGCCGACCATCAGGATGTCGCCCGCGTCCAGCCAGGCGATGCTGCCGCCCCCCGCTCCGACGGAGTTGATCTGGATTTGGGGGGTGCGGTTGGCGTATTGGCCGATGAACTGCTCATTGGTCACCGGCAACCGGAGCCCCTCGATGAGGCAAACGTCGGTGCTGGTGCCCCCCATATCGCAGGTGATCAGATCGCGGGTGCCCAGCAGCGTGCCCAGCCGCACCGCCGCGGCCACCCCTCCCGCGGGGCCTGAAAGCACCGTGCTGATGGGAAGGCGCGCCGCCCGCTCTGCCGTGGAGACGCCGCCGTTGGAGGTCATGATGAACACCTGCCCCTCGTATCCGCGTTCCGCCAGCCTCTCCCTGAGGGTGGCCAGATAGCGGGCCATCAGAGGCCCCACGTACGCGTTCAACGCGGTGGTGTTGAAGCGCTCGTACTCGCGGAACTGCGGCAGCACATCGGAGGACGTACAGACGAACCATCCGTTCAGCGTCTCGCGCACGATCTTCGCGGCGGCCTGTTCATGGACGGGGTTTGCATAGCTGTGCAGAAAACAGATGGCCAGGGCGCCATTATCCAGGGGCGGGATTTTCTC
>JACZVE010000167.1 GCA_022572825.1 SAR324 cluster bacterium | reverse complement strand
TATGACCGCCGCGCCCGCGCTGGACTTCAGGTTGACCACCATTCCCTGCTTGTTCAGATTCATGCCCAGAAAGGAGCCGCTCATGTCGTTGCCGTGCGGAGGCCAGGTGCGCGATTCGTCGCCCCTTTCGTCCTCGACCTTGATCACCTCGGCGCCCATCATGGAAAGCAGCAGGGTACAATAGGGCCCGGCCAACACCCGGGACAGATCGAGCACGCGAATGCCCACCAGGGGCAGGGAATCGGCTTGCATGTGGCTGAGACCTCTTGCGCGGTATTTCCTTCGCTGTTCGCTGGGCAGGCGCGCTGATTGCCGGCCAGCGGGCCCGTTTGCGCTGCTCGACGCCCAAAGGAGCCGCACCGAGCCGCTGGGAGCGGCCTGGAGCCCGGGAAGCTTTCTCATCCTCTAGCGGGGAATCGGAGCAAGCGCAAGGATGGGCGTTGAACGATCGATGGAAAGAATAAACCTTTCATAGTGTTCTTATCTGTGTTTGTCTGCCTCCACACTCGATTGGATTTTGCGGAGTCGTATTGGTTACGGCGCAGACACTATTAATGCTTTCAACTGAATGCGAAGACATATTTGGAACCATGCAGGGCATGCTGTTCTGGCGGGTGAGGTAATCCAATGGCGCGCTCCGACGATATTTACGTTGTCCCGCGGGATTTGCCCGTCCCCGAAGACGATGGCGCATGCGATCACTTGGCGGGCATGAGACTTCCGTCGCTGGCATTGCCTGCGACTAGTGGGCGCACTGTCGACCTTTCGCGGGAGAACGAGCGACACCTCGTCGTTTACTGTTATCCCCGCTCGGGACGGCCGGACGAGGAGCCGCCCGCGGGCTGGAACGCTATTCCCGGTGCCCGTGGGTGTACACCGCAGGCGGGCGCTTTTCGGGATCACCACCGGCAATTGGAGGCGGCGAATGCCAGGGTATATGGTCTCAGCACGCAATCGACCGCCTATCAGCAGGAACTCGTCGAACGCCTCCATTTACCGTTCGAAGTGCTGAGCGATGCCGAGCTGCACTTTGCCGGCGCGCTCGGATTGCCCACCTTCCAGGTACAGTCCATGACGCTTATCAAGCGGCTGACGATTATCGCCTTCGCTGGAATCATCGAAAAGGTGTTCTATCCTGTATTTCCACCGCATTCCAATCCACAGGAAGTTCTGCACTGGCTTTCCACCCACTCCCGGTAGCGCTGCTCACCCCCCGCAGTGTCGAAGAAATACACCTGGAAGCGAATGCAGCGGTCGAATTCTCGCTGAGCTCTCGGAAAAAGTCATCCGCAGATTACGCCGATGACACAGAAATAAGTGACACGGCTGAATTCACGCACGCCGCTTCGTTGTTGACCTCGGCGTGTGATGCGGGATTCAGCTCCCTGGATATGCGGCTGTTTCTATTGAAATCCGCTCAATCTGCGTAATCGGCGGACGAACTAAACGGCCATCTCATGGAAATTTGCGGAAATCCCCCGCTGCCTGCCAACTCTCAGGAAAGGAAATGATGCTGATCGAACACCAGGGAAAGTCCCCTCGCATCGATTCCACCGCCACCATCGCACCCAACGCCGTGATTTGCGGCGACGTCGCCATCGGAGGGCACAGCCGGGTCCTGTTCGGCGCCGTGCTCACGGCCGAGGGCGGCCCGGTGGAAATTGGCACGCACTGCATCGTGATGGAAAACGCGGTAATCCGAGGCACGGCCCGCCACCCCGCGCGGATTGGCGATCACGTGCTGGTGGGGCCGCACACGCACCTGACCGGGTGTACGGTGGAGGATTGCGTGTTTCTCGCTACCGGGGCCGTCGTGTTCAACGGCGCCGTCATCGGTGCGGGCTCCGAGGTGCGCATCAACGGGCTGGTGCACCTGCACTCCGTGCTCGGGCCGGACAGCGTGGTGCCAATCGGTTGGGTTGCCGTGGGCGATCCCGCCGAAATCCTGCCGCCCAACGAGCACGAGCGCATTTGGAGCATCCAACAACCGCTCGATTTTCCCCGGACGGTTTTCGGACTGAAGCGCACTGCCCCGGCGGATTTGATCCACAATTTGACCGAGCGCTACGCCAGGGCTCTGGCAAAGCACGGGGAGGACCGCGTGTTGGAGGGGCCTTGAGCGCACGCGGGCGGCGGATACCGCCGACACGGGTCAGGGCCGCGTTCAGAAGTCGGGATGACCGCGGTAATAGTTCATGTAGTCATTGGCCACCCGCTGGGCCGGCAGGTTCAACATGCCCGCGATCAACGTGATAAATCCCTTGACGTAAACATGAGCCGGAAGGAACGTGAATTGCTCGCATTCCAGGTACTGGATATAGGTTTTGCGGATTTTCGTGCGCTCGGCGATATCCTCGAGGGAATAGCCCCGCATTTCCCGAATCTTTTGCAGCACCGGCCCGGTGAAGCACGAGACCGACGAGATGTACTGCTCCACCGCATCCGGTTTCAATTCCGGCGCCGGCTGCCGTCCTTCGGCGGCGGGCTCGTTGCGGGCCTCGCGCGGCGGTGGCGTTGACGGTGGCTTGGGCGGCGCGGCGCTCTTGACTCGCCCAGGAGGCTGGGGTGGTGGAGCGCTCCTGCTCAGAGTACGGGGCCGCGAATCGCCTCCGGCTGCGCCTTCGCGCTCCAGACCATCCAGAAACGAGTCGTACTCCCGGCGCAGTTCCGGATTAAACAATGTCTCGTAGGCGCGGGAAATAAGGGCCAGGATCTCCTGATTTTCGTCGTCGGTAAACAGCGAGTATGTGGCGAGGGAATTATCCTGAAAGGTCTGCCTGGAGATCTCGTACGACTTGCGGATGTCCTCGGGGGATGCGCCGCGGGAGACGCTCAATATCTCGTAGTAATTCTGGGACTTGAGAGACTTCATTGCGTTCTACTACTGCGGTGGGTCGTCCACCCCCGAGCTACTCGGCTTTCAACTGAAGGTTGTTAAGGAGATTATAGCTGATCGTTCGCAGATTGCGTGCGCTTCGGCTGTGTTCTCCGTTGAGTGCGATCGGCTGCCGCTTGCGAATGGATTGCCAAATTTCGTCGTCATTTTCAAGATAGCCCAGGTAATCCACCTTTAATCCGAAGTATTTTTCGCAGGCGTTCCGCATGGAGTACCCAATCCTTACGTCACCCATCGAGCGCACCTGGTTGAGCACGATTGCGGGCCGGAAACGCTGCATGGCTTCCTCGAGGTGCTCGCCAATGCGCCGATCGATCCGGCCCACGTGCTCGATCAAATCCACCGGTGATCGAATGCCCAGATCGTTCTTTTTGTCCATGGCCTTCCCGATTACCGAGCGTACCTGTGGATCCTGCGTCATCATCCGCAGCCTTCGGAACAGAGCGCTCTTGATGAAGCGATAGGCGTTTTCGATGGACGTGGGCTCAGGCATTACCACCAGTATGCCCCGGTCCGCCAGCAGGAAGAAATCCAGCGTGTTGATGCTGGTCCCCGCCCCCAAATCGAGGATGATATAGCTAACGTTGAGATTTGCGATCGCCCGCAACAGCCGCATCTTCTGGCTGTATTTGGGGTTGGCGATGCCGAGAAAGTCCTGGGCCCCGCTGATTAACAGCAGATTTTCCACGGAGGTGCGCAAGATGACGTCTTCGAGCCGCACATTGGGAAAGTTGACGAAGTCCGAAAGCGTCACATCCGGCGCCTGCACGCCCAGGCAGGTGTGCAGGTTGGCACCCCCCAAATCCGCGTCGACCAGGATGGTTTTCTTGTGGTTCCTGGCGAAAATGATGCCAAGGTTGCTGGCGAGGAAGCTCTTGCCGACTCCCCCCTTGCCACCCCCGATGGCAATGATTTCTTTTTCCCGGAGTAATTGGCCCATAGCACTACCCGCCTTGAGTGGCTTTGCAATATCGCCGCGCCGGCGAAAACCATCGTCCGGCTTGCCGGACGCGGAATTCGTCCGCAGAGCGAAAAAACTCAAACAGAACCGAAGGTTATCAGGCGCACCCTGGTTCCCGTCAAAGCAAGATTTTGACCATCCCGGGTATCTGTGCTGGCGGGCCCACTCCGTGGGACTTGAGGAAGGCTAGCGTAACCGCCACAGCAATGCGCAACCAAGCGCCACATAGAAGGTATTCACAGCCCAGGCGGCAATCAACGGGTGCAGAAACCCCCCTTTGCCTAGAGTGAATGCGATCTCGGTGGCAATCATGAACAGCAGACCGCCGAGGATACCCAGCATGATCTCCCCGGATGCCCGCCCCCGCCGGAAGTAGATCTGGGAAAGAGGTGTCCCGAACCAGACCAACACAAAGGGGGCACACACTGCCGCAGTTTTCTGGTACCATTCTAACTCATAAATCTCAAGCCGCTGCCCCTGAGTTGCAAGTTGACGAATTTTTCCATACAGGCGAAAAAATGGAATGTAGTGGGCATCCAACGCATCCTGCTGGAACACATCGGGGAACTCCTGGGGCGCGCGCTGCACCCGGGGCAAGTGCTGCAGGCGCCAACCCTCCCCACTACGATCGCGGCGAACTACGTCCTCGAACACCCAATGCCGACTGTCGGGATAACTGATTTGATCGACATGCTCCACGCTCAGCAAACGGAATGGGCGCGCTGCCCATTGAAATATGCGAACGTTGGAGATGCTGCGCCGCTCGGAATTGATGTCGGCCAGATAGATGATCCGGTCGCGCAGGGTGCGCCACTGGTCCGTGGACGCCGCTTCGCCCGCGGAGATTTGGGCACCTTGCAACATGCGATACAAATAATTTTGATTGAAATAATCCAGCGCTGCAATGAATATAAGTACCAGAAAGATGGGTTGCAGCTGGGCACGGAGGCCCACTCCCGCGCTTTTCATCGCCACCAGCTCGGAGGAGCGGGCCAGGGTGTTAAAGGTGAACAGCGTTGCGAGCAGGACGGTCAGCGGCAAGAGGATATCCAGCATAATGGGCAGGGAGCGAAAAGTTTCCTCCGCGAATGCCAGCAACTTTGCCCGGCTGGTGAAGATATTGTCCAAATTGCCGAACAGGTTGGCGACGACCACCAGCAGCATAAGCGCCAGCAGGCTGATCGCCCAGTATTTGACAAAGGTCTTCGCGATATACCGGGAGAGGATTTTCATCGTTTAAAATTGCAAGATCGCAATCAAGGGCTCAGCAGACATGAAGAACGCCTCGCCGGACGAGGATCGCATAGCGCAGGGGATTCCTTCGCGCTGCGAGGCCAATTGGAACTAACAGTTGAGAGAGGCGCCGGCCATGAATAAATCCATCCTCGTTCTGGATGAAAATTCGGTCATCCATGGGCTGGTGGCTTCGGCACTGGACGTGGAAGGGTTAACAGTGCACCACGAGTTCAACCCTGGGAAATACGTGGAGCGGGCGAATTCCCTTATGCCGGATTTAATCCTCATCGGCAATTCGGAGGAAGATCCCGACTATGAAATCTGCCGGTCGATCAAGTCCGAATCGTCCCTGTCCGGCGTGCCCATGGTGCTGTTGGCTGGATCCAAGGAGAACCTCACCCATGATCAACTGCACCAAATTCCCGTCGAGGGTGTGGTCCGCAAGCCGTTCGAGGCCAGCGATCTGCAGCAACAGGTCAGCAAGCATCTCAATCTGGTCGAAATGATCGGTTCCGCCTATGAGTATGCGCAATCCCAATCCATGCGCGAGGAAGCCGCGAACCCTCTGGCAAATTTGGACGTGGTGGACAAGGAAGTGCTGGGCATGCTCAGAGAGGGCGCAGGGCCGACAGCACCCGCTGATATGGCGCCGCCCCAGGCAGACGCCGCGGGCCAAACGGGCGCGGCGCCGGTGGTGGACGATCACGTCCTGGCGGAAACATTGCAACCGGAACGCGCATTCGAAACCGTGGGCAATGGCGGCGAAGGCGATGCCGACACCAAGGGCCAGCCCCCCTTCGACTCGCTGGAAACGTTGGAAGGGGAATTCCCCTCCGAGTCCACACAGGTTCCCCAGGACGAATCCGAGCTGGACGAATTGGGGCCCGCTGACGTGCTGGAGGAAGACGCCCCGGAAGAAACCGTCTTCGCGCCGCAGGGATTCGACCAGGCTCTGGATGCATCGCCCGACGAGGACAGAGCTGACCCGGAGCTGGATCGCATCGAGGTGGAAATTCCGGACGAATCCTTGGACACCAGCGCCAGCGACGCGGAGCTGTCGGAGGGCGACTTGGACCTGTTCGAGTCCAAGCTTGATAGCGAGGGTGCCGAGGCAGACGCCGGCCAAGTTTCCGAGGAAAATGTTCCCCTGTCCGTGCGCCGGATGATGGAGCTCAAGCCCGTGTTTACGCGCAGCCAGGAGGAGGCGGGCGCGCAGCAAGGGGAGGGGGCGCCGGAGCTGGGAGAAAGCGGCGCCTTCGAGCCCGCCGAGAGCGAGGTGGAGGCGATCCAGAGCGAGCTGGAAAGCCTGGATGAGGATGATCTGGAAGCGGACGCGGAGGAGGTTCAGGAACAGGAGCTGGAGTTCGTCAAAGCCGAAGAGGTCGAGGCCATCTCCGAAGAGTTGGAGACCCCCGAGGACTTCGATTTGGATGCGGCGCCCGAGGCCACGGAGATCGTGGCCCAACCCGTGGCCGATGCGCCCGAGCCCTCTGAGGCCGAGGGCGAGGAGATTATCGAGTTGGATTCCGATGAGCTGGAAATCGTAGAGATGGGCGAGGAAGCCGCCGCGGATTCTAAAGCGGACATTTCGGATACGGGTGGTGCGCCTACCATGGACGAGCTGGCGGCGCAGCCCGGCGCGTCATCTGCGGACGAGGAAACCCCGGCGATCGTAACCGCGGGCACAGGCGGGACGGCTGAGGCCGTCTCCCCGGAAAGCGTGGACAGTGAGGCGGAGGACGATTATTTCCGGGCAGAATATCTCGGCGATGAGGAGATCAATGAGGAGCAAATCATTGCCGCCGAGGAGCCGGAAGTGCAAGAGTTGACCAGCCGCCGCCAAGTGATTCAACTCGCCGTCCACGGCCAGGCCAGCGAACGCGCGCTCAAGGAACTCGCCAACCGCATCAAAGACGACCTGA
>JACZVE010000003.1 GCA_022572825.1 SAR324 cluster bacterium | reverse complement strand
TTCCACCTCTCCCTTGACCACGGGGCGCGTATCGAACGCCTCCACGGCGGCGCCCAGCCGCTTCGCCGTGGCGATAGCCTGCAGACCCGCCACTCCGGCCCCAAGAATCAGGGCGCGGGCGGGGGGAATGGTGCCCGCCGCGGTCATGAACATGGGAAAGAAGCGCAGGAACGCATTCGCGGCCAGCAGCACGGCCTTGTAGCCGGATACGGTGGCCATGGAGCTCAAAGCGTCCATATTCTGCGCACGGCTGATGCGAGGCACCATCTCCATAGCCATCGCGGTCACGCCGCGCAGGGCGAGCCGCTCGAGTATGTCGGGCCGGGCGAAGGGTTGCAGGAAGGTGATCAACGCCGCGCCCTGCTTGATCTGCGCCACCTCGTCGGGCTTCCCGTCCTCGCCGATCGTGGGCGGCTGGATTTTCAGCACGAGGTCTGCGTCCAGCACGCTTTCCGGCGAGGTTGCGACGCTGGCGCCCGCGGCCCCGTATGCCTCGTCGGAATGGGATGCGGCCTGCCCCGCCCCGGCTTCCACGACCACCTGCGCGCCCTTTTCGACCAGGCGCTTGGCTGTCTCCGGAATGATCGCCACGCGGGTTTCGCCAGGCAGAATTTCTTTGGGAACACCAATCTTCATGATGCGGCTCCGGCTCCAATTGCGAATGGCCGTCGCGACGCGGCTCGCGGCCGTGGATGGCCCCGGGCGCGCCCGCTGCGCACCTAGTTAAACTACAATGGATGGGCGTTGTAAACCGGACCGGTCGCGGCGCAATTGCCCTCGCGGCAGGGCCGCACGGTCACCGATTGCAGACTCTGCGAAGGGATTTACTCATGAGTTATCCCGCCCGCAGCAGCCGGGTCAAGACGACGCGCCGGCAGCACCCAGGGATGGGGCCGGCGGCAGGCCGAGGCCGGGCGTGTCGGCAAGATGTAGCAGCCCCCCTCGGGGCGAAGGCGGATCGGGCAGCAGGTCCCACGCCAGCAGACTGCCGGTGGCCAGGCCGCAGGCGGGCGGCGCATCACTCAGCGGGGATTCCGCGTGCAGGGCCTGCACGGCCGCGGCGGCGTGCAGTGCTCCGGTGCGGGCGTATACGGCGTCGAGGGTGGTGGTGATGACGACCGGCACGCCATGGGCCAGCGCCATCCGCGTGATGGCCAGGGTCGATAGAATGCCGCCCAGGAGCATCGGTTTCAGCACCAGCACCTGGGCCGCGTTGCGCTCGAGCAGCAGCCGGGCGTCCTCCTCGCCACGCACGCTCTCGTCCGCCGCGATGGGCACCGGGCACTGGCTCGCCAGCCGCGCCATGCCGGCCAGGTCCCCGGCGGGCAGGGGCTGCTCGGCATACTCCAGCCCGATATCCGCCCAGCGCGCCAATAGGCGTCGCGCCTGTGCCTCCCGCCAGGCGCCGTTGGCATCGATGCGCAGCCTGACGCCCGCGCCGGCGGCCGCACGAACGGCCCGCAGCCGGGATTCGTCGGCGGCGTCACCGGCGATACCCACCTTGACCTTGAGCGTACCGAATCCGGCGGCCACGGCCTCCCGGGCCTCCCCGGCCGCCCGCGCGCACTCCCTTGCGGCAAGCGTGGCGTTGACCGGAACCGCGGTTGGCGCGCGCGGATGGAGCAGACGGGCGAGCGGCAGGCCGGCCCTTTGGGCGGCCAGGTCCAGCAGCGCCAGCTCCAGGCCGTGCCGCGCGGCCGGTGCGGCCGGGAAGTCCTCGGCGAGTCCGAACGCCGGCGGGCCATGGGCTTCGATGCGGGGAGGAAGGGAGACAGCCGCATCCGTTAGTCTGCGTTGCCAGGCGGCCAAGGCGCGGCGGGTCTCTCCCGGCGTCTCGCCGCCGAAGGCAGGCAACGGGGCGGCTTCCCCGATCCCCCAGCGGCCATCCTCGTCCCGGATGCGAATCACAAAGCCGCTGCGCTCGGTGATGTCGCCCCTTGCCGTGGCAAACGATGCGGAGAGCGGAAGGCTGTAGGGCTCCCAGCGGAACTCAACGATGTGCATGGAAGGCGGTCAGGCCATCAGCTTCTGCAACCGATTGAAGTTGACCCGTTTCATAGCCGGAGCGGATGCTTCCACGTTGGGCAGGGTGATGTCGTTCTCCGCCAGGGGATTGGAGAGCTGATTGAGCATCAGCAGCTTTTTGACGGCCTCCCCGGGCAGCTTGGCGGCGGGCTTGTTGGGGCCGGAAAACGGCAGGCTGAACAGCAGAAGCAGGGAGGCGGGGGTCAGCCCCATGCTCAACAGATCGTCGATCTTCGCCTGCACGGGGCCTTGGGCCAGGCGCTGATCGAGAACGCCGGGAACTTCCAGGTTCAGCTCGGTCTTGCGGGATATGATTTGCTGCCGATATTGCTCCAGCTCCTGCTCGGAGACCGGCAGCTCGTGGGCTTCCAGCGTCAATTTCTGCGCGACGGCGCTGCGCAGCATCATTTTTTCCGTGGGGTGCAGGTCGGTCAGTACCGTGAAGAGATTGCGGTACAGCGCGTCGCTGTGGTCGTCCTTGTCCTCCTGCACCTGCTGAATTATATAAGCGACCAGGCCACTGCGTAACGCTTTTGCGCTATCGAGCTCCTGGAGCACTCCATAGAGCGCCGCGGCGTTCTTACCCAGGTTGCCTTCCCGATCCTGCCGGGCGGTGGCTTCCAGTTGGTCAACGCGGGCGATCTGGGCTTCGCGGCGTTTTTCGATGGCCTGCTGCATTTGTTCCAACTTTTCACTGCCCTGCGCCTCCAGCTCCTGCAGCTCCCGCTGCACCACCTCGACCATATTCGCCTGTTCCTGGGCCCTGAATTTGGCCAGGGACTTCGCCTTTTTACGCTTGGTCTCGTCCAGCATCTTCTTCTGCTTGGCCATTTGGATCTTGCCGAGCCTCTCCTGCTCATCGGCGAATGCGCGCAGTGTACCTGCCGCTTTCACCTTGCCTTCCATGGCGCACTGGGTGTCCCAAATCAGCGTGTTGAGGAGTTCCATCAGCAGCGCATAGCCGCGTGGCGTATTCATCTGATCCAACACCTCGCGTTGCAGATAGCCGCTCCAATGCTCCTTTTGCCGCGGTCTGTAGGTTTCACCGCGGGAGAAGGCGTTCATGTCCAGCAGCGTGTGCGTGTAGTTGATCTTGCGTGTCTGCCGTCCATTCTCCGCGATGATTTCCACGGGGGGCAGGCTTTCGCGAGCCTTGTAGAACTCCAGGTACGGTTTGCGCAGCCGGAGCTTTTCGCGCTCGGTGGCAAACGAGGTCTGAAAGCGGATGCGCAATTCCACCGTTTTTGCCAGCAACGGATAAAAGATCTGCGAGATCTGCCTGAGAGCACGGACGTTGCCGGTTGCGGACAGCAGCGTCAGATAATAACGGAAAATGAACTGCTCGAGCCCGTTGAACAGAAAGCTTTGGAAATACAAGTCGTTGAGCAAATCCTGGTCGGTGAACTCGAGGGTGTCTTCTATGGCATTCCCCTGTCCGGCCTCCTTGCGCCGGGCGGCACGCCCAAACTTGAACATCGGCAGGGAAACCTCCAGTATTTCGGCTTCGGACTTCAGCACCCCCAGCTTGGCCTGCACCTCCTGCAGGCCCGCATCGGGCGCAAGGCTACCGAGGAAATAGCCCAGCCGCTGCGGGTCCCAGTTGCCCGGATCGGCGTAATAGCCGAGCACCTTGAAGTAGAGCTTCTTGACCAGCCCATCCACGTAGAAATCCAGGCCTTTGCCCTTATCCCTCACCGGCTTGGCCAGATTGAGAAACTTCAGGGGCATCCAGCCGATAATGACGGCATCCTGCCCCGCGCTGAGCGGCGGCGGATCGCTGCGGTCCGCGGAGACCATGGCGGGCCAATCTTCCGGGGCGGCCCCCGCGTTGCTCACGGCATCGATAACGCTGTTGTAGGCCAACACGAGCGCGGTGTTCAGGGTCCGCGTAACCAGACTGAGGGCGGCGCGGGTGGCCTCCATTTGCTCTTCCAGACTGGCGTCCTGGAAGAGTTTCAAGCCGTCTTTCTTTGCCGTGCGAATCTTGTGATACCACTGGTAGCGCTCGCCCAGCCAGGCGTATCCTTCCTTGTTGAGATGCGCGATAATCCGCCCTTCGCGCTCCAGCAGCGATAGCTCGGAATCGGCGGATTTCTTCTGACCAAACATGGCGGTTTCCCGTCTGTAATGCGGTGGTGCGGATCAGCTTCCCACGAGGACCCTAGGGTAATTTCACGTTTCTACAAGAACTATACCGCGTTGTTAATAAATAGTATATTTATATTTAATGAGATTGTTGCATCGACGCGCGCCGCACAGCCGATGGCTGCACTGCCCGCTATGGCCTTAAACGCAGAAATTTCCATAACTATCTAAAATTACCACAAAAATTTTCTCAGGCAGAAGACAATTATTTTGTCCACCAGAATTGAATGGGAATAATGCTGGAAATTTGGGCCGGAAGGGCTTGACCTCGTTTTATCTGACCGCGATCAGCGGCGCCTTCATGCCGCGCCTGATGGTCACGGTGGTGCATTGCACGTTGCGGGCCCCGCGCCGGGGGCGGCCGCTCGCTGTCCGGCGGCCGCTTTCCGCTGGAAAGTGCCCCCGCCGCAACGTCAACGCGAGCGGTCCGAGCGCGCTCCGGCGCGCGTGCCTCGTTGGGATGTTTGGCCGGTTGCAGGGTCGGGTTTGGCACCGCCGATGGCGTGCTTCAACGACAGCCCTATTCGCTTGCGTTCCTCATCCACGTTGAGCACGGTGACCCACACGGCCTGTCCGACCCGCACGATCTCCGCGGGGCTGGTCACGTAGCGATCGGCCATTTGCGATACGTGCACCAGCCCATCCTGGTGGACGCCGATGTCCACGAAGGCACCGAAGTGCGTCACGTTCGTGACCACGCCGTTGAGCTGCATTCCGGCCTGAAGATGCCCCATCTCCGTAACCGACTCGTTGAAGCGGACGCTTTCCGCCGTGATGCGCGGATCCCGGCCTGGCCTGCTCAGCTCGTCCAGGATATCGCGCAGGGTGGGCAGGCCAACGCCGTCGCCCACATAGCCTTCCGGATCGATTCGCCCGACGAGCGCCTCGTCACGCGCCAGTTCGCTCACGGCCACGCCGCCATCCGCCGCCATCCGCTCCACCACGCTGTAGTGCTCCGGATGCACTCCCGTGGCGTCCAATGGATTGGCCGCCCCCGGAATCCGCAGAAATCCCGCGCACTGCTGAAAGGCTTTCTGCCCTAACCTCGGCACCTGCAGCAAGGCCGTGCGGGAAGCGAACGCTCCGCGTGCATCGCGATAAACGACCAGCTCCTTCGCCAGCGCCGGACCGAGGCCTGAAACGTAGCGCAACAAAGCCCATGACGCGGTATTGAGAACTACGCCGACCCGGTTGACGCAGAACTCGACCGTCTCGTCTAGCGCCTGGCGCAGTCGCTTTTGGTCGACGTCGTGCTGGTACTGTCCAACCCCGATGGACTTGGGGTCGATCTTCACCAGCTCGGCCAGCGGATCCTGCCATCGCCGTGCAATCGAGATCGCGCCACGCAGGGTCAGGTCCAGATCCGGAAACTCGCTGCGGGCAATATCCGAGGCGGAGTAGACCGAAGCGCCGGCCTCGCTGACGAGAACGGCTTGGGCCGCCAGACTCGCCGCCTTGACGGCATGGCGGACGAATGCGAACAGCTCACGGCCGCCCGTGCCATTGCCGATGGCGAGGACCTCCACGCCATGGTGCCGAATGGCGGCCTCCAGGGTCCGCGCCGACTGGCCGGCCTGGTTCTGCGGTGGCAGGGGATAGATGGTGCCGTGATCCAGCAACTTGCCCGTGCCGTCCACGACGGCCCACTTGCATCCGCTCCGCAAGCCGGGATCCAATCCCATTACCACCCGTTGGCCACCGGGAGGCAGCAGCAGCAGATTACGCAGATTCTCGCTGAAGATGACGGTCGATGCGGCGTCTGCTTCTTCCTTCTTGCGCCCACGCAGCTCGGATTCCAGCGAGGCCGCGATAAGGCGCCGGTAGGCATCGTCCAGCACCAAGCGCCACTGGTCGCGCAGGTGCCCCTCGGCGCCCTTGTTCCACGTGCGGGCCAGATAGGCCGCGATATCCGCTTCCGGCGCGTCGATGCGCAACTGGAGCACCTTCTCCGTCTCGCCGCGCCGCAGGGCCAGATATCGGTGCGCGGGGATTCTGGCCAGCGGTTCCTCGAATTCGTAGTAGTCGCTGTACTTGGTCCTGCGCCCCGCATATTGCTTGGTCACACTCGCGGCGATGCGGCCCTTGCGCACCGTGATGTCGCGAATCCAGGCCCGCGTGTCGGCGTCTTCGGCAACGCGCTCGGCGATGATGTCGCGGCAGCCGCTCCACGCCTCCTCGGCGCTGATCCCTTCCTCATGATCGGCGATGAAGTCCCTCACGGCGGCGTGTGCCGCCGCGTCGGCCATGGGCTGTAGGAACACCGCGAAGGCCAACGGCTCCAGACCCAGTTCACGGGCGGCCGAGGCGCGCGTGCGCCGTTTCGGGCGGTAGGGTAAATACAGGTCTTCCAGGGCCTGCCTGCTGACCGCCTCCTCGATGCGGCGCCTCAGCTCGGGCGTCAGCTTTTCCTGTGCTTGGACGGAGGCCAATATCGTCGCCCGGCGCTCCTCCAGTTCGGTCAGTTGACGTGCGCGGTCACGAAGGTCGCGCAGGGCGACCTCGTCCATGTCGCCGGTGCGCTCTTTACGGTAGCGCGCGATAAACGGAATCGTATTGTCCTCCGCCAATAGCTCCAGGACCTGCGCGACATGGGTGGCATTGCGCCGAAATTCCCCGGCAAGGGTGGCAACCAGATCGATCATGGAAGGTGCTCCCGTGGGCCCGCCAGCTCGGCTCTGCCTGGCGTGGCCGCTGCGCTGGTGTATCCGCTGGTTGCCAGCTTACCGCTCCCCTGTGGACATTGTATAGCAGCCCTTGCACGGCCGTCTGGCGCATTTGCCGCCAGAAACAATTGAAAAACCTTGAAAAACCCGGTAGGGATAGAGGAGATTGCGAGCCCGTGCTCGCAAGCGCGCGATTGGTCTGAAAAAAGGATTTTTCAGCGTGACTCGATACCCGGTCCGTGGCCCGTCCAGGGAGGTGTGCGGACTTCACGTCAATCCACCCTCGCTTCGCCGCCCGGCTGCGTTTGCCGGCCTGGGCATTTGGCTATTCCTTCCGGTAATTTTCTCCATCCACCCTGATACGGTGGATCGTTAGGGAGAGCTATGGATATTGGCACCATTGTCGGATTGGCCCTCGCGTCGACCCTGATCATCGGCGGCATGGGCGCCTTCGTGGGTGCGTTCGTCAGCTTACCCTCGTTGCTGATCGTGTTGGGCGGCACCATGGGCGCGACCCTGGTCTTCTTCCCGCTGGACACCCTGCGTGGCGTCGGAGGCATCGTCAAGAACGTCTTCTTTGCCAGAACGCAGCCCACATCGACCCTCATCGCCGCGATCATCGACTTCGCGGGCCGGGCACGGCGCGAGGGCATCCTGAGCTTGCAGAACGTGGCCAACGAGAGCGACGACGAGTTTCTGGTCAAGGGCATCAATCTGGTGGTCGATGGCATCGAGGAATCGGTTATCGACGACATCCTCTCCAACGAGATCGATTTCATCGAGGAACGCCATAAAAACGGCGCCGACATGTTCGCCACCATGGGCATGCTCTCCCCTGCGTTCGGCCTGATCGGCACCCTGATCGGTCTGGTGATCATGCTGCAAAATCTCGAAGATACCTCCGCCATCGGCCCCGCAATGGCGATCGCGCTGATCACGACGTTTTACGGGGCGCTGCTGGCGAACCTGGTGTTCATTCCCTTTTCCGGCAAGCTGAAGGTACGCAGTCAGCAGGAAGTCCTGCAGCGCAGGCTGACGCTGGAAGGAATCCTCGCCATCGGCGCCGGCAACAACCCGCGGGTCGTGGAGCAGAAGCTCAATAGCTTCCTGGCCCCGCGGCTGCGTGCCAGCCTGACGGGCTAGGAGAATCGGCGGCGAACCATGGCGAGGCAAACAAGGAAACCCGAAGAGCCGGTGCGGGACCCAGCGCGGATCCTGTTTTTATGTTTGAATTTCATCCTGCTGGCCTTCTTCATCCTGCTCGTCGCGCTTTCCCAGCCCAACAGGACCAAGGAGGCGGAACTGTTGATCGAGGTACGCAAGGCCTTTCAGAGTTTTGGCGGCCCCTACCTTGGCCTGGGCCGGTTCCTGGAGGAGCGTGGGGTCAGCCGCGAGCGCAACCCGCTCGAGTCCACGCGGCTGGTGGAGCGTTTTCTGGGTGAATTGACGCTCTTCATCCAGGAAAACGAGGAGGCGCAGGAACTCTCATACCAGATCACCAGCGAAGGCTTGACGATTCACCTCACTGAGGCGTTCACGTTTAGGGAGGGTTCCGACCAACTTTTGCAGCGCAATCTGGCCCTCATGAACAGTATCCATGATTTGATCCTGCGCACCACCAATCCCGTGCGCATCGAGGGTCACACGGACAATCGCGACCTGCGCACCGAGCGCATTCGGGACAACTGGGAACTCTCGGCGGCCCGCGCCATGACGGTCTTTCGCTTCTTGACGGAGACAGGGGAGATCCCGGCCAGCCGGTTTTCCGTAGTCGGCTATGGGGATCGGCGCCCCCTGGCCAGCAATCTCACCGCGAGCGGCCGAAACCGTAACCGGCGGGTCACCATCACCCTGGTCGGGCGGCTGCGGCGCGTCGGCGAAGAGTAGCGAGGCGATGAGCGAGACAACCGGCGGCGAAAGACACGCACCCGAAGCCCGGCCCCGGCCGGCGGCGCAGACCGAGCCGCCGAAACGGGAGCGAGGCGGAGGTGGCGGTGGGGAACAGCCGGACCAGGACGCCTGGATGGTGACGATGGCGGACCTGCTGGTGTTATTGATGACGTTCTTTGTGCTCATCTTCGCCGCCCAGGACCCGCTGCCGCCGGAAAAGCTGCAGGAGGCCTTTGGCCAGACCACCGGTGTATTCAGCATGTTTCGCACCGGATTTCTGGAGCGCATCTCGGTGGCGCCCCGGCGGGACATCTCCCAGGATCTGGTGCAGGTGTTCCTGGACGAGATCGGCGCGCTGGACGTGGAAGTGATCCAGGAAGAACGGGGCCTGGTGATCACCCTCCCCACGGACACATTCTTTGCTCCGGGAAGTCCCGCGCTGAACCGGCGTGCGCGTACCCGGATCGACCAGCTGAGCTCGTTTCTGGCCGTGACGAAGCACCGCATCCGGGTAGAAGGCCATACGGACACCCGCGAGCGCGTGCAGCCGCCCTACCCCGGCATTTGGGAACTGTCGGTGGCGCGCGCCCATCGCGTAATGAGGCGCCTTGTGCGCAACGGGGTCGCTGAGGGCCGGCTTGCGCTGGTCGGCTACGGACCGGCCAAGCCGCTATTCGACAACGTGTCCGCGCGGGGCCGTGCGCGAAACCGCAGGGTGGAAATCGTGATCCTGAACCGGCGCAATCCGCGTCCTTAGGTGAACGATGGCACCTACCAGCGGGGGTGTATTGATGGGACGTCAGGCTCACCATCGCAGCGTAACCCTGGCTCCCGCACGCATGTCTGATGCGAGGTGATGGATGACGGAGGTCAACGAGGTCAGCTTCACTAGAGGAGGCAAAATGGCTGAAGGTGGAGGCGGTGCCATGGGCAGGTTTATCAAGCTCATCCTCGCCGTCGTGTTGCTGGGCCTGTTCGGCGCCGGCGGATTCGCGGTGTGGCTATTTCTCGAAAGCGACGCGGACGTTCCCGGCGCCGCGCAGGCAACGGCGGAGTTGCGAAAAGGCGGGGGTTCCATCTCGGATCCGCATTATCTGGAACTGGGCGATTTCATCGTCAATCTCTCCGGTGGACGGCGCTATCTGAAAACGAACCTGCAACTGCTAATCAGCGAGGAAGCCGCCAAGACTTACCTGGAACTTCGACTGGCAGAGGTCAAGGATGTGATCGTGGCGGAGCTCCAGACGCTCGATTCGGAACAGCTCAGGGACCCCCGCGACCGTACGCTGATGAAGAAGCGGATCCTGGAGCAGGTGGAATCGCTGTTGCCCAACAACAAAGATCGCGACTGGGATGACCCGAAGCCGCTGAAAAAGTTACTGATCACGGAATTCTATCTCCAGTAATGGCTTGCATCGATCTTGCATCAGGAGGATGCATATCGCGGAGCCATATTGCAGAGATACAGTGCGTAGCTACATTGCAACGATTTCGTGCATCCGTGATCCCGTTCGCCACTACGACTGCTCATGGCGTGCGCGTGCCTGCGGCCGGTATGTTGCCGGCCGGGTACGGGTGCCGACATTCCGCATGAGGTGCCATGGCCGACGACCTGGACTTTGAATCGTTCGACAATCTGGATGATCTGGATTGGTCCGAATTGGAAAAGGACGTGAAAGAAGGTGCCGCGGATCAGGCAGGCGCCGCACCGGCGGCAGGCGGTGAGCCCGGAGCCATCGTCAGCGGCGGCAATGAGGCCGTGATCAGCAAAGATTCGCACGCGATTGACATCCATTACCTGCTGGACGTGGACTTGCAGGTGACGGTCGAGGTGGGACGCCGGCTATACTTTGTCAGCGACATCCTGACCTGGGATCCAGGCAGCATCATCGAACTGGATAAGGTTGTGGGAGAGCCGTTGAACCTACTGGTGAACGGCAAGCTGGTCGCCAAAGGTGAAGTGGTCGTTGTCCACGACAAATTCGCGCTCAAGATCACCGAAATTCTCGATCCCCAGGATCGACTTCAATTCCTGCAAAACTGAGGGGCACCATGAGACCAATGGCCCTTGCACGGGCCACACTGCTGGCCGCGACGATGCTCCTCCTGGCGGCGGGCCCCGGCATCGCGCAAAAATTTCCGCGCGAGCTGCGGGATATCAAACTGTACGGCAAGGGTGAGACGATCGAGTTCATATTCTCCCACCCGTACGAGGCGGATCCCGTGCAGGAACATGAACGGGGTCGCTTTTCCCTCGGCTTCAGCGGTACGGGAAGCATCAAACCCGTGCGCACCCTGGAGCCAGTGGAGGAGAGCATCTACAAGGAAATCAAGGTGGTGCAAAACCGGTATTCCACCACTGTCTCCTTCCTGCTCAAGGACACACGGCAATCCCTGAAAGATAAGCTGGCCTTCTCCCACGAGAAAAACGTGCTGCGCCTACAGGTGAATGCGCCGCCAAAGCCTCTCCCCGTATCGGCAGAAGCCGAGGCAACGCGGGATCTGTTGCGGGAGATGGAGCAGCGTATTGCCGGTCAGCCCCCCTCCGGCACCGGTTCTGAGGGGTCCCCGACTCCAGGCCGGTCTCCCGGCTCCTCGCTGACGTTCGGTGATCTTTCTGGTGGCCAGTTCTTCTACTCGCTCGCTACCATGGTTATCGCCCTGGTGATCATCGTTGCTGCCTTGTACGGCTTGCTCTATGTGTACAACCGGTACTTCGCCACACGCCTGCGACGCTTCACCGGCTCACATTCCATCAGACAGGTGGCCTCCTTTCATATCGGTCCGCGTCAACGGATCGTGGTGCTGGACATCAACGGCGAGCTGATTGCGTGCGGTGTCACTCCCAATCAGATCTCCTACCTGACCCACCTGGGCGGCAAAGGCGCTGTGGGAAGCCAGGCGGCGGCCGTTGCTGCCGCGATCTCCGGTCACCCCGCCAACGACGACCCGGAAGGGGGTTTGAAGGCCGCCGCGCCCACCGATCTGCATCCGGTCAAGGGCGATCCCGTGCACCAGTTCGCCGAAGTGTTGAAACAGAAAGTACGCTCACTCAAGCGCATCAACTAGCATGCGTGTGATTTAAAGCCTCCAGGGTTGTCGGGGGCGCACCGCTTGCGAGTCGCACGGTGCTCGCCCGACAACACCGGCAGGGAGCTTCGCCTCCTGAAACGCTTGCGTGTCGCGCGTTTCTCCCCAAAAGGTCTATATAAACAACCTGCTACGAATTACCATGATATATCGAAACCTCCGTATCCGGGGGGCGCGGGGGGACGAGGTCTCCCGCATCTGCATTTTGTGACTAAAAGGCCTGTGATTAATTCCAATTATTTGTTATAATTCACCAAACCTAGCCGTTTCGCTGACGAGCCATGGAGGCACGCCGATGATGGGCAACAGGGAAGCCCAAGCCAGCGCGATACAGTTGGTCACGCTGGAGGAGCTGGTTCCCCCCGATCATTTCTTGCGCAAGCTGGACCGGGCTTTGGAGCTGGGTTTTGTGCCCGGTTTTTTGAAGAAAGCCTATCCTTCCCACTTGGGCCGTCCGGGCGTCGATACGCGGCTGGCGGTGCGGATGATCCTGCTGGGCTATCTGTACGACCTCTCCGAGGTGCGCCTCTGCGAGGAGGTGGGCATGCACGCGGGTTACCGCTGGTTCTGCCGCCTGGATTTCCACGAGCCCGTTCCCGATCGCACCACCCTGGTCAAGTTCCGCAAACGGTGCCGGGAGCACGGTCTGTGGGAAGAGTTGTTCCATCGCGTGGTGGCGCAATGCCGGAATGTGGGGCTGCTTTCCGGCCGGCATCTGATGGCCGACTCGACCCAGGTTGAAGCCTGCGCCTCGATCAAGTCGTTGCGGGAGATCGAAAGCGGGCTGACCGAGGCGGCCGATCGGCTTTGCGCCGATGAGGAGCCTGCGGCCAAAGCGAAGAAGGACGACGATCATCACCACACCGATTTTCACGGCAAGCGTTTTTCCAACGCCACCCACCGTTCGGCCAGCGATCCCGACGCGCAGCTGTATCGCAAGGGTCGGGGCAAGGAAGCCAAGCTTTCCTACCAGGCCCACAACCTGGCCGACACCAAGAGCCGGGTGATCGTCGGGGCTTCCGCCACCCGGGTCTCCGGGAAGGAGGCCCGCGACGGCGCCCAGGCGCTGGCCCTCGTCGAACAATTCTCCGAACGGCACGGGATCACGCCTAAAACCGTGAGCGGCGATACCGGCTACGGCACTGCGGAAACCCTCACCGCCCTGGTGGCTTGCGGCATCGAGCCCCATATTCCCCTGCTGTCCGGCAACCCCCCGGAGATCCCCCTCTGGCGGAGAAAAACCTCTAACCTCGATCACTTCCGAAAACGACGTGAAAAGCAGGAGCGCGCCAAAACGCTCCAAAGGGCCTGGGAACTTTCCACCACGCGCGCCTACCGAATCTCCCGAAAACTGCGCCACCGCATCGAACACCTGTTCGGCGAAGCCAAGGAATCCCACGGCCTCGACCGTGCCCGTTGCCGGGGTCTCGAAAAAGTGAACGACCAGGTCACCCTGACCGCCATCGTGCAAAACCTCAAACGGCTGGTGAAATTCCTCAACCACCCGCCCAAACCCGCTCAGAACAAGGGGGCAGTGGGTGCAAGAAAGCCCGCATTCTCTTTATTTTCCCTTTTCCGAGCACTGCTCCGGTCGGGATCCAGCTGGCTGAGTAGCTGTACAAAATCGGTATTCATTCACCCCCGTCATCCGGCATTACAAATGCCCTGATTGATCACAGGCCTTCTAATCCAGAGCCCTGCTAATTTTTCTCGAATTTACTTCGCGTCAGACTTAGAGCGGGCTGCATACTGCGTGAACCACCCGAGAAATTCCTGGGAATGTTACTCGGATATCTGACGCCAAGCGCCGGGGCAATGCTCCCGGGGGTGCTGCGAAAAGCCTATTGGCCGCTCGGGCTTCTGCTTGTGGTGGCTGCGCAGGCGCAGGCGCAGGCGCCGATCCCGGGGATCAACGTCACGGTGGGCCAGGCCAACACCCCAGAAGAGGTGGCGGCCACTCTGCAGATCTTGATCATTCTCACGGTGCTCACGCTGGCGCCGGCGATTTTGATCATGACCACCTCCTTCACCCGCATCATCATCGTCCTGGCATTCATCCGTCAGGCCCTGGGCACCAATCAGTCCCCGCCAACCCAGGTGCTGGTGGGCCTGGCCCTGTTTCTCACCTTTTTCGTGATGGAGCCGGTGTGGTCCGATATCAACCAGAATGCCTTCCGGCCCTTCCTGGACAAACGCATGAACCAAGCCCAGGCGCTGGATCGGGCAAGCGCGCCGCTCAAGGCGTTCATGCAGAAATTCGTGCGGGAGAAGGATCTGGCATTGTTCGTCAACATCGCCAAGCTCCCCAGGCCGCGCACCATTGACGATGTGCCCTTTCACGTGATCGTACCGGCGTTTATCACCAGTGAGCTAAAGACGGCGTTTCAGATCGGCTTTCTCCTCTACGTGCCTTTCTTGGTGGTGGACCTTGTGGTAGCATCGGTGCTGATGGCCATGGGGATGATGATGCTGCCACCAATCATGATCTCCCTGCCCCTCAAGTTGATGCTGTTCGTGCTGGTGGACGGCTGGAATCTCATCATCGGGTCCTTGGTGGGAAGCTTCTTCGTGCGCTAGAACGGGGCAACGGTTTTTGCGGTCGAATTTTCGCGGCGAATAGCAGTGTTATCCCCCGGAATAGTCTTCCGGGATCATGAGCGGATTATTGATGCGAAATACGGAGAGTTCCCATGACCCCTGAATTCGTCATCACGATCGGCAGGGAGGCAATGCGCACCGCGTTCTTTATCGCCGCACCTCCATTGATCGCGGCGCTTGTGGTGGGATTGCTGGTATCCATCTTCCAGGCCGTCACCCAAATCCAAGAGATGACACTGGCCATCATTCCCAAGATGGTCGCGGTGCTCGTGGCGTTGATGATCACGTTTCCCTGGCTGTTGGAGATGCTTACGACCTACACCACCAACGTGTTCCGACTTGTCCCCACCGTGGTGCGCTGACAGCCAGCAGTGAAGGTGCCTCGCGTCAGGCTTCCGGCGTGCAGTAGGGTGGAATTACGAGCGTATTTACTGCGTGTTCACGGCGGAAGACATCCTGGCCCTGTCGCCCGACTACACTGTTGCCCGACTATCCGACACGAGGTACGAGGCGGCAGGGGGGCGTCGACAAGCGGCCTGCGGTCAATTGCCGTTTCACCACGCTGCAGTCTGCCTTTCTTCTCATCCAGGCCCGCTTCCCGCTCTGCCATTGCGATTTCGATAAGGAGTGCCGGTGACCAGTCCCGAGCCGCCCGATACGAATCTACAGTCCGATACGAATACCGTCACCCAAGATTCTGAGCGGGGGATTCCGCCGGCGGCCCTTGCACGCGACTGGAGCGACAACCTGGACCTGATCAAGTCGCTGTTCCTCGGCCTGCTGTTGATGGCCATCTTTTATCAAATCTTTCCAATTCCGTTTCTGGATCAGGGGCGGTTGCTTTCCCTGTTCGACAACGACAACTGGGTGTCGCCGGTCATTGTCGCGATGACCTTTTGGTCTCTGTTCGTGCTTTGGTTCAAGCTGCTGCGCTACCGCGCGCAAAGCAAGGCCTGGCAGGCGTTTCACCATCCAGCCGTCATGACACTGCTGAATCGCAAGATCTACGTTGCCGACGTGGACCGCATCCATGCGCAACTGCGGCGGACGTTGCAGGAATTGCGTGTCAAGCGGTTCGAACGGTCGATCATCTACCGGCGTATCCTGCGTGTGCTCAATTTCGCGCGCACCGCATCGAAGAAGGAGGGTTTGGACAGCCTGCTGGATTATCAGGCCGGAATCGACCTGAAGAAGCTGGAAACGAGCTACACCGTGCTCCAGGTCTTCATCTGGGCGATTCCCATTCTCGGCTTTATCGGAACGGTGCTCGGCATCGGCTATTCCGTGAACGAGTTCGCCCAGTTCATCCAGTCGGCGGAGGTCGCGGGCGGGTTCAACGCCCAAATGCGCGCCGCGTTGGGCGGCGTAACCGGCGGGCTGGCCATTGCGTTCAATACGACTTTCCTGGCGCTGGTGTTGGTAATCCCCGTCATGCTGCTCACCTCGTTTTTGCACAAAAGCGAGGAGGAATTGCTGCTGGCAATCGAAGAGTACTGCCTGGAGGAACTCCTGCCACAGCTGCACGTCAAACCGGGCGAAGAGGCGCTGGCCGAGGGCTACGAGGAGCATCTGGCCAGGATAATGCGGCTTTCCGAAACCTGGCTGGGTCAGTTCGAGCCCCTGGTGGGGCGCCTCTCCCGGCAGGCGGAAATGATGGGCCACCAGCTCAGCGGTATTCAACCGCTGGTGAAGGAGTTCACGGACCGTCTCCTGCAGCGGCGCACCATCACCCCAACACCCGACTCTTCGCGCGAGGGCGCAGAGCTGGATGAGGGCCGGCGCGATCGGGAACGAACTCCCGGAACGTGACCAGGGGCGGTGATGAAGAATCGAACACCCGTTTCCCTCTTTCCGTTCCTCAGTGTGCTGCTCAGTACGATGGGCGTGCTATCCTTTCTGGCCGTAACGTTCCTGCTGTTCAGCCGCGCCGACATTGCGCCCGAGCAGCCGCCGGTGCCGGTCCAAGTGCAATGGGTCGGCGCTCCCGCCCACGTACGGCCCCTGTTGGTGGAATGCCGATCCGATCGGATCGTGTTTCATCCACGCGACGGCGCTCCCACTCGCGGGTTCACGCGGGCCTCATTGCAACGCGAGCTGGGAATCGTACGCGAGCTGCAGGATACGGCTCAGGCCCAACTTGGACAGATGCCCTCCCGCACACAACTTTGGCTATTCTTCAAGGCCGTCATTCCACACGAACAAAGGCTGCAAGGCTCGTTCACCAGGCTCATGCACGAGATCGAGATCGACAATCTGTCCGGCCAGAACCGTCGCGCCCAGGCGCAGCGCTACCCGATCCTGCTCATCTACCCGGACGGCATCGATACGTACGAGTTGGCCTCGTACCTGGTGGAGACCACCACGCGGCTAGCCCTGGGACTGGAGCCCATGCTCCACGGCTGGGCGCTGCCGTACAGCGATCAATCCTCCTAACCGGGCCCACCGAACCGGCCAGCACCAACGGGGCTGGATGCCGCGCGGGATGACTGTCGCTCGCTGCGAGGCCCCATCATCCTGACGTATACGACACTCGGAGAGGCTCGTGCGCAGAGCGGGAAAAGAGATCGGCCAGTTCATTAACCTGGATTCCCTCGTCGACATCGTTACCAACAACGTGGGGATTCTTGTCATCGTGGCCGCATTCATGGCGCTGTTCGCGCTTATCGATCCCAGGAGCGCCTCGGAGGCTGTCGTCGGCACGCCGTTGCAACCGCCCCCCAAGAAGCTGCTGGTGCCCTGGTCCCACCCCACGCACAAGAATCGCGTTTACGCGGCGGTGATGGAGAACCGGGTACGCGTATTCGACCTGCGCAAGTTTTACCTCGAATTGGCGGAGCGCAACCCTGCCCTGCGGCCACAGCCTGTCACCGTCGAACAGAAAGGCTTGAAAATCCGCTTTTTCCCGGTCACCAATCAGGTGTACTGCCTGGAGTTTACGCCCCGCCCCGCATACGGGGAGGACTGGCTATCCGCGCAGCGCGTCGATTCGGCATGGCAGCAGGCCTTGCGCAGCTACGGCCCGGAGAAATACGTCTACTTCTTCTGGGTCAGCGGTGATAGCTTCGAACTGTTTCGGGACCTGCGCGGTTCCCTGTGGGACAGAAACTACGAGGTGGGCTGGAAGCCGGCCCGCAAGGATGCGCCGCTGGAGGTGTGCAACGGGTTTGAGGGCTCCACGGCTTTCAGCCCTCAATAGCTGGCCCGCTCGCCATTGGCGCGATGCTCCCCCTCCCCGTCCATGGATGGGGGGAGGGCTTCTGGCGCGATGTACCAGGGACGAACATAATTTGCGCCCATTACTCACTCCGCAACACGGCAAGAGGGCATGGCGGCACCCGAGCACTTTGGCCGGAGCCATAGCAGGGTAGGGAAGGACACGGAATCCGCGCTGCGTCAGGAGCTGCGGCGAGCCGCTCAGCTTCATTACCGGCGCGGCAACCGATTCTTCGACGCCCGTGCCTGGGACATGGCCCTCGAGGAATGGCGCCGCGCCGCCGGCATGTGGCAGGTGGCGCGATCCACGGTGGGGCTTGTGGGCCGCAGGCTGGTGAATCTCCGGGCCGCGCTGGCCTTGTTGTTGACGGTCGGGTTGATTTACACAGGCATCTTCGCCTTTTTTCCCCGCGATCCTTTCGAGCTGTTCATGCTGACCGGATCGGGCCTGGAAACCCGGCCGTGGTGGGAACGTTTCCTGGATACCGGCCGAGTCCACGAGGGCGGCGGTCACAAGATGGGCGTCAGGGAATGGTGGGAGCGCTTCCGGCGCCGGCTGCGCGGAGAGGAAGAGCGCGGGGTGGCGGTGAGGGGCAGCGGCTGGCGGACAATCGACGAGCGGTGGGAGGAGCTCTTGCGCCGCTACGGGCGTTGGGGACCGTTCTTTAATTTCGAGCTCGACTACAACGTCGTCTCCGGCTACGGACTCAGCCGGCTGGGAGACTACAACGCCGCGGTTGAGGTATTCCAACGGGGCATCCGCGCCACCTGGCAGCCGGAAAAGCTGGCGGATTTGTACCAGGGGTTGGCCAATGCCCATTATTATCAAGGGTATAAGCTGCAACCGGACGGTCTGGCGCGTTATGACCTCTACTTCGTGCGAAAGTCGATGGAAGCCTACGAGCAGTCCGTGGGCTATCAGCCGCGCCCCATCGCCTACGGCAACGTGGGCTGGATGCACTTCCTGCTGGGGGATTATGAACAGGCCGAACGATACAGCCGGCAGGCGCTGTCCGCAGATTCCGGCCTGGAGTATGTGCACCTGAACCTGGGCCTGATCTACCTGATGCAGGAGCGGGTTTACAAGGCGTTCGAGGCGTACCGCGGCATCATCCGCCGCGACCCGCCCAAGGAGGTGTATCTGGGAGGGATCAACGATCTGCGCGAGGTCATCCGGGACAACCCCGGCCGCTATCCCTTTGCTTTCTTAATGGTGGGCCTGCTCTCTCTCAAACAAGGCGACTACGGTGCGGCACGTGACGCGCTGAATCGATTCCAGGCCAACCCCATCGTCGGGCAGTCCTGGCGCGGACTGGCGCGCCGCCTGGTGCGGGATATGAATACGCAAGAGTTGACGCGGTGAACTTGCAACTGGTGACGATCGCGCTCAGCCCGGCCATTGCCATGGTCTGGTTCTTCTACGCCCGCGGCGCCTACCGGCCGGAACGCAGGCTGCTCGTCAACGTTCTGTTCGTGCTGGGCACCGCGGCCGGGCTGCTGGCGCTGGTGCTCAATCAAATGGTGGAGCGGTACACGGCGCTGTGGGCGGGCGCCCCCGAAGCGAGCCATCGCATCCTGTTCTGGATGCTGGGCATCGGGCTGAACGAGGAGTTTGCCAAGATGCTCGTGCTGCTGCTCGTGCTATACCCCCGCCGCGACTTCACCACGCCCTATCAGGGGCTGCTGGGCGGCGCCGCGGTGGCCCTCGGCTTCGCGGCGGTGGAAAATCTCTTCTACCTGGAGCGCTACGGCACCGTTACGCTCCTGTTCCGCTCCGTGCTCACCGTGCCCGCGCACGCCTTCTTCACGGCGCCCCTGGGCGTTGCCATGGCGTTTGCCAAACGAGCCCCGAGCGTCGCCGGCAAGTACCTGTGGCTGACAGGCGGGCTGGCATTCGCCGTCGCCTGCCACGGTATGTACGACATCTGGCTCTCGCTGGAGGACGTCTGGTTGAATCGGGTGGCCTACCTGCACGTGCTGGTGCTGGGCGTGTTCGTGCTGTGGCTGATGCGTCTGCGGCTGCCCCCTCTCGCCGGCCCGGCTGAACGCCCGCTGCCATGATCACTCTGGCGGAGGCGGCGCAGGCGACCGGCGGCGAATGGCTGGCTCAGCCCTATCCGGCCAATGCGCCCCTGCGCGGCGGTGGCTTCGATACCCGCACCCTGGGCGACGCTGAAATCTTCTTCGCATTGGCCGGCCAATGCGGCGACGGGCACGACCACCTGGACAAGCTGGCCGGCAGCCGCGTGCGTTTGGCAGTCCTCAGCCGGGCCGCGCCCCCGTCCGGTTACGCGGGCGCCCTGCTGAAGACGCGGGATACGCTGCACGCCCTGGGCGATATGGCGCGCTTCCTGGTGGCAAAGCACCGGCCTGCCGTCGTGGCGGTGACCGGCAGCTACGGCAAGACCACCGCCAAGGAGGTCATTGCGCACGTGCTGGCCGGCCAGCGCACCGTGCTGAAAAGCCCGGGCTCCTTCAATAACGAGATCGGCGTACCCATCACCCTGCTGGATTTGGACGGCAGTCAGGACGCCGTGGTGCTGGAATTTTCCGCGCGCAAGCCCGGTGACATCGACTACCTGGGCGGCATCGCGCCACCGGATGTGGCGGTGCTCCTTATGGTGGGGCAGGCGCACATCGGCGTGTTCGGCTCCCAAGAGGCGATCTACCGCTCCAAGGGGGAGATCTTCCACCATCTGCGGCCCGGCGGGACGGCCATCGTCGGTGCTTCGCAGCCGCGTCTGCGGCAACTGGCCGCCCCCCATCCGGTGCTCACGTTCGGCCGCGATGCGGGCGATTTTCGCGCCGAGGAGATCGGCTTCGACGCGGAGGGTCGGCAGCACTTCCAGGCCGTGCACGGCGAGTGCCGCATGCCGCTCGTCGCCGGCCTGCCCGGCCCGGCCGGGTGCGAGCCGGTGCTGGCGGCCTGGGCGGTGACGCGGGCGCTGGGCCTTCCGGACAACCTTGTGGCCGAGCGCGGCGGGGTGGATCCCGAGCAGAAGGGACGCCTGCGGGTCTATCGGACGCCCGCCGGCGCCGTGCTCATCGACGACTGTTACAATGCCAGCCCGGAAACCGTCACCAACCTGATCGAGACATTGAACGCGCGCCCGGAACACGATAAGGTGCTGGTGCTGGGGCCGATGGCCGAGCTGGAGGAGGGGTTGGCGGATTCCGCCCGCGCCATCGCCGCGCGGCTGCGTCCACCCCTGGCCCGCTGTCTGGTGTACGATCCGCGCACGGCGCTGCTGTACGATCGGCTCAAGGCCGGCGCGGAGGGGTTGGAGATCGGTCACATCGGCCGCCAACGCGACCTGTTTGCCGCCCTGAAGGCGCTGGATGCGCCGGGCAGGGTGATCGGGTTCAAAGGCGCGCGGTCGGCGCATATGGAACGGTTCGTCCAGGCCATGCTGGGCGTGTCGGTCGCCTGCGAGCGCCACCCGTGCTCCCTGTTGAAGTATTGCACGGATTGCGAGCTGTTGACGGGGAAATGATCAAGCCTTTCAACTACCTGTACCGCAAACTGATCGAGCACCATCTTCAGGGCTACGACCTGATACTGATGGGCGTCACCGTTCTGCTGGTGCTGACCGGCGTGCTGATGATCTACAGCGCCAGCACTCCGGTTTCCGACCGGCTGCACGGCAGCAGCCTGATTTTTCTCCGCAATCACCTCCTGCACCTCGCGGTGGGCCTGGCGGGTCTGTGGATGGCCATGCGCATGCCGTATGGCCGGTGGCAGCAGTGGATGCCCCTGGCCCTGCTGGTGGTGTTCGTGCTGCTGATCCTGGTGCTCATTCCCGGCATCGGCCATCAGGCGGGCGGTGCGCGTCGTTGGCTGCGCCTGGGCCCGTTGAACTTCCAGCCCAGCGAGCTGCTCAAGCTGATCCTGATCGTCTATGTCGCCTCCTACCTCAATCGCAAACCGGGCCAGGTGGCCCAGTTTTTCCGGGGCATGCTGCCCAACCTGGCCGTGATGGGTGTGTTTCTGGCACTGGTCTTGATGCAGCCGGACTTCGGCACCATGGTGCTGATCGCCCTGACCCTGCTGCTGATGATCTTCGTGGGCGGCGCCAAACCGGGCCACATCCTGTTCAGCCTGCTGGCCTTCTGCGCCATCGGGGCCTGGCTGGTGGCCAGCCAGACCTACCGCATGCGGCGCATCTTCGCCTTTCTCGACCCCTGGGGCGACCGCCTCGACTCCGGCTTTCAGATCGTTCAGTCCTACCTGGCCTTCGGCAGCGGCGGCTGGTTCGGGGTGGGGTTGGGGGATAGCCGCGAGAAGATGTTCTTCCTGCCGGACGCCCATACGGACTTCATCTTCTCCATCCTCGGCGAAGAGCTGGGTCTGATTGGAGTTCTCGCCGCCATCGCCCTGTTCGCCTGCTTTCTGTGGCGCGGCTTCCGGATCACGTTTTCCGCGGAGGACGAATTCGGGCGCCATCTCGCGTACGGCATCACGATGCTGTTCGCGTTGCAGATGATGCTCAACCTGGCGGTCGTGATGGGCGTGATGCCCACCAAGGGTCTGCCGCTGCCCTTCATCAGCTATGGGGGCAGCTCGCTGGTGGCCAGCTTGTTCATGACCGGCGTTCTGCTGAACATCGGCCGCAAAAGCCCGCCCTGGGTCGAGGGCGAAAAGCCCACCCGGCTGGGGGCGCCGCCGCGCGGGTGACGGCCTTGGACGGCCAGCCACCCGTTCGCAGCGCGTATCGCATCCTCATCGCCGGGGGCGGCACCGGCGGCCACCTCTTCCCCGCCTTCGCCATCGCCGAGGCGCTGCGGAACCGCGCGGCGGGCATCACCATCCGCTTCGCGGGCAGCGCTTACGGCATCGAGCATCATCTCGTGCCCGAGCGGGGCTATCATCTCTATCGTATTCCGGTGCGCGGCCTGTATGCCGTGCCCCTGCGGCGCAAACTGTGGGCGCTGGCAATGCTGCCGCTGGCCTTCCTCAAGTGCGTCGGGGTGCTGCTGAGCTACCGCCCGCACCTGATCATCGGGGTGGGCGGGTACGCCTCCGGGCCCGTGCTGGCCACGGGCCTGCTGCTGCGACGCCGCTGCGTGATCCAGGAGCAGAACGCCTATCCGGGGCTTACCAACCGCCTGCTGGGCCGCTACGTCCACACCGCCTTCACTGCCGTCGAGGACCGCGACGGCTTTTTCCGGCGCGCCGTGGTCACCGGCAATCCGGTGCGGGAGGCCATTTCGGCGCTGCGCAATCGGCCACCGGCCGAGCGCTCCATCCCCGTCGTCTTGGTGTTGGGCGGAAGCCAGGGCGCGCGGGCCGTCAACGGGGCGATGATCGACGCCCTGCCGGCGCTCCAGGCGTGGGGCGGGCCGCTGCGCATCGTGCATCAGACCGGTGCGGTCCATGTCGAGGAGGTGCGGGCTGGCTATCAGGGCCGTCGCACTCAGAACAGCCCCCTGAACGCGGAGGTGGTGCCCTTCATCGAGCAGATGGCGGAGGCCTATCACCAGGCGCGGATCGTGGTGAGCCGGGCCGGCGCCGGCGCCGTAGCCGAGATCGTGGCGGCCCGGCGGGCCTCCATCCTGATTCCCATCCCTGGCACCAGCGGCGATCACCAGCGGCGCAACGCCCGGCGCGTCGAGCAGGCCGGCGCGGCGCTGTTGCTGGAGCAGGACGCGCTCACGGGCGAGAGCCTGGCCCGCGCGCTGATCTCGCTGCTGGACGACCCCGCCCGGCTGGAGGCCATGGAGGCGGCGACGGACACGCTGTATCGCGGCGATGCCGCCGGCAGGATCGCCGAGGCGTGTCTGGAGATGGTGAGGGAGCGGTTAGAAGGGCTGTGATTTATGCGAAGAAAAGTAAATGCGGGGGAACCAGTTCCCCCGCGCCCCCCGGATACTGAGGTTGTATT
>JACZVE010000166.1 GCA_022572825.1 SAR324 cluster bacterium | reverse complement strand
GCCCGCGGCAGCAGCGGCGGCTGCTACTGATTTTCGGCGACGGTTCCCACGGTCTGGACTTCCTCGGTGGTCAGTACCGCGTCGATATCCAGCAAAATCTTCACGGACCCTTTTACGATGCCCACGCCCAATATGAAATCAGTCTGCAAGCGCGTCCCAAACTCGGGCGTCTGGTTGACCTCGTCGGGCGCGATATCCAGCACCTCGGCCACCTGATCGACGATTGTGCCCACGTTCATCTTACCCGTGCTCGACGCTACCTCGACGACGATGATGCACGTTCTTTCCGTATCCTCCACCTCCTCCAGGCCGAACTTTGCCCGTAGGTCGACGGTGGGAATGATGCGTCCGCGCAGGTTTATTACCCCCCGCATGTAATCCGGCACGCGCGGTACCTTGGTGATCGGCATCAGGCCGATGATTTCCTGCACTTTGATGATTTCCAGGCCGTACTCCTCTTCCGCAAGCTTGAACGTCAGGTATTTGCCGGCCAAATGAGCCAGTTCAGCCCGATACTCCGTCTGCTCTTCTTTCCGTAATTCCGTCATGTAATCCCACCTTGGCTGGTATTTCCCATTGCAATTCGCCACTCCGGGGAATGGCATGGTCTCAATTTATATAAACGTACGACTGCGGCGTTTGGTTTATATGTCAGATCGCAGCATCGGCTCCCAACGGTTTTCGGTTTCGCGCCAGATTGATCAAGCCCGCGATATCGACAATCAACCCCACCCTTCCGTCCGCCATGATCGTACCGCCTGACAGGCCATTGGATTGGGACATTCCACTGCCCAGGTTCTTGATTACCGTTTGCTGGATCCCGATAAGATCGTCCACCGCGATTCCCACCTGACGTCCATTGTTTTCCACCACTACGACCAGTGCCTCCGTAATATCTTCCTTGGCATCGGGTATCTGGAAGAGTCGATGCAACCAATACAAAGGTAGTTGGCGATTGCGGAGGCTTATCATTTCTCCTTGTCCGATCACCGTATTAATCATGTTGGCGGTGGGCCGGGTCGATTCCACGACCGATAGCACGGGGAATATGAAGCGTTCCTGGCCGACTTTCACCAACATGCCGTCAATCAGCGCCAGGGTGAGTGGCAGGATGATCTTGAAGGTGGTGCCCTTGCCGCGTTCGGACGCGATCTGAACCTGGCCGCGCAACTCGTCGATATTCCGGCGCACCACATCCATCCCCACGCCGCGGCCGGACACTTCGGTGACCGAACTGGCAGTCGAGAATCCAGGCAGAAAGATCATCTGATAGATCTCCTGGTCGGTCAGCTTTTCATCCCGTGCAACCAATTCCTTCTCTACCGCTTTGTTGAAGATGAGTTCAGCATCCAGACCTTGTCCATCGTCCTGCACTTCCAGGTGTATATTGCCACCCTCGTGAAAGGCCCGCAGTGCGATGGTGCCTTGTTCGGGCTTGCCCAGTTTTTTGCGCTGCTGCGGGGATTCGATGCCGTGATCGACCGCGTTGCGAATCATGTGCACCAGGGGATCGCCGATGAGGTCAACATAGGCCCGATCCAGCTCGGTTTCATCGCCGGAGCTGACGAAGTTCACGGGTTTGCCTGATTTGCGCGAAAGATCGCGCACCAGGCGCGCCATCTTCTGGTACGTCCCGGAAATGGGCACCATCCGGATGGTCGTGCCCATTTCCTGTAGCTGCCTGCTCACTTGGCGCAGATTATAGAGCTTTTTGTCCAGCGTTTCCGAATGGATTTGCAGGATGCACTCATCCTGGCTGATCATAGACTCGGCCAGCACTAATTCGCCAACGGTGTTGATCATGTTTTCCAGCCGGTCGTAATCCACGCGCAGCGTTTCTTTCAGCTTCACGGCCTTGTGCGGGGCCGCGGTCTGATCGGATTGCTGTTGCTTGAGGGCGTTATGGATTGTGCCGGGAGCAACCAGTTTCTTGTCCAGCAGCACTTCGCCCAGTTTCTTATCGGGCTCGGTTGCGGCGGCCTCGTCGATGGCCTCTTCCAGCTCCTGTTTGCCCACCGCGCCGGAATCCACCAGAATATCGCCCAATCTTGCACCCGGCTTAGCCGCCTGCGCAGGTGTCTCCAGTTTGCCTTCCTGGGCCGCTTTGATACGGCTCAGGAATGGGTCGAGCTCCGGCTCGGCAGAAACCATGCCATCGGATTGGAGAGCCTTGCTGACGTTGCCGATCAGGCGCGTCATCCAATCCAGCGCCTCGAACACAATATCCACCACCGCCGGTGTCAGTATCAGCTCATGTCGCCGCACCTGATCCAGCAGGTTCTCCGTGTCGTGAGCCAGCTTGGCAATTTCATCGAGGTCGAGGAATCCCGCAATTCCTTTCACGGTGTGAAAGGCGCGGAATACGGAGTTGACGGCCTCCTCGCTCTCGGGATCGCTTTCCAAGGAAAGCAGCTCCGCAGAGGCATGCTCGAGATGCTCTTTGGACTCGGAGATAAAGTCGACCAGGATGGATTCATCCGCGGTAAGCTGCACCCTCCCAGGCTGCGCACCCGGCTCCGCGGCACTCGGTTGCGCTTGGGTAGGAGCGGCGGCGGGAGGTTCCTGCGCGGCAGCCTGCTCTTGCCCGGCCGGCTCTTCCTGCCCCTGCTCAATCGCCGACGGCTCTGGTGCAGCGGCCGCGGATTGCTCCGCATCGAGCAAGGATACCAGACTGCGGAAGCCTGCTTGCGTGGAAGGCGCCAGCTGACCTGTCGCCGCCAGATCTTCAAATGCCCGGCTCAACCAATCCTTGACGGCGAACAGATATTCCAGATCGTAGGGATAAACGGCCTGTTCCAGATATTCCTCTGCGGCATGGCTGATCTGCACCACATGTGACAGCCCGAGAAAGCCGGAGTCACCCTTGATGGTGTGCAGGGCGCGCCGCAGGTCTCCCAGCGCTGCGTCCGAAAATTCCCGCTCCAGTGTAAGGAGATGCCCTTCGATTTCCTCCAATCGGCCACGCTGTTCCGTCAGGTACTCCCCCATCAGTTCCTCATCGGCCGCGAATGCGCCTTCCTGGCCCCCGACAGCGTCGCTCGGCAGGTCGCTGAGGGAGAAGCCGTCCTCGCTGCCGGCGCTGTCGGCTACCGCGTCCTGTGGCGTCGGCGGAGCCGCCTCCGGTTGCGCTCCAACTTCGGCTCCCTCGCGCACCTCCTCGTCGGTCGCGCTGTCCGGGGCCGGTTCGCCAGCGGCCCGCTCGGGCCATCGCAGTCCTGCCGGGTATGCTTCGCGGGGGGGCAAATCATCGCTGGATACGCTGGATTGTATCACGGCCACCGCATCCCTGAGGATTTGCATGTCGCCCTCGGGGTCTTCCGCTTCCTGCATGATGATGCGCTTGATGCACTCCCCTAACGCCTCCGCGGGCTGGCCGAGGTCGGGAATCCGGTGGATCTCGGCGAACTGGCGCAACGTTTCGAACTGATCGAGCAGCGTTGCCATGGAAGCGATATCGCCAGTCCGTGCGTTCGCGCTCACTTCGGAGAGCTTTTCGACGTGTTTAACCAGTTCCGTATTCATGATGTTGGCTATGCATGGATTGATTGCCGGCGGGAAAGCGGATCCCAAGGCGGCGACATCGCCGCTACCCCCAAGCCGTCAGCCCGGCGAGCAATGCTGCGGTTGGATCGCCCCGAGGTGTCCTGCACCCCGCGGAGCGGCGATAAACACTCGGTCGCCCGGGAATCCACGCTTTCCGCACGCCGCGCTGCCTGCCGCGGGTAAGTGCTGGCGCCAGGCTCCCGGCCAGGCGGATTCGGATGCGCTCTACGCGCAGGGTTCACCATCGGCTGGCTGGAGCGGCTGCCGCCTGGCGCGCTGGATTGCAGCGTCGTCATGCCCGGTGCGATTGGAACGGCACGGGGCCGGCCCCCGATCCCTTGCAGTCTGGAGTACGGCTGTCTGGAGTATGGACTCAATGTCCCTCGTTCCTTGCAGAATATTGGCCGGCCACACGATCCGGAACCACCCCTATACTAAAATACGAATTAGCATAAAAATGGTTCGATCCGGAACGCTTCCCGCCCGCGCAGTGGCCTCCTCCCCTTGGACTCTTAACGGCGTGTCCAGGCGCGAGGGACGCTATTTGCCTGATCCGCTAATTGCCTGACGCGCTATTTGGCCGATACCTCGCCTCGTCATCACCCGTACCATCCCCAGTCACTGTTGCGTCGTGAAAACACCCGGTTATCATATCAGGCGCCGCCGGGAGATACTGGGACGCGCGGTACGGGCGCGGTGTGCTCCCCGTATTGATCGGATGAGCGATAACGGGTATGCGATAGCCTACGCTCGATTATCATAAATAACTTGAGTTCGGGTCGGCTTGGAGGGCTGCCATGCGGCGTGCGGAGGGGCTGGCCCGGCCCATGCCAGGCTGCCTGCCTTTGCCGGCAGACTTCGCCCGGACTCTTGTGCAACCTCTGTGAGGACGTCATGCAAGGCGCGGCCGGCTTTATCGGACTGGGTAATATGGGCTTGCCAATGGCTACCAATCTGGCGAAGGGGGGTTACACGCTCCGTGTCTTCGATATTCAGCCGACGGTGCGTGAACAGGCGGCAGCGCTCGATGGCGTGCAGGCCGTCGCATCGGCGGCGGAAGTGGCTGATGGCTGCGAAATCCTGTTCACGGTGTTGCCCAATGACGAGATCGTAACCCGTACCTACCTGGATGACGGCGGCATCGCGTCGGCTGCCAAGCGCGGACTGATCACCTGCGATTGCTCCACGGTCAGCCCGCAAGTGACCGCGTCCATTCACGGCGCACTAAAGCCCAAAGGCGTTCACCATATGGATACGCCGATGCTGGGTTCCAAACCGCAGGCGGTTTCGGGGGAGATATTCTTCATCGTCGCCGGAGAGGAGGAAAACCTAGCGAAGATCGCCCCGCTCCTGGACGTGATGGGCAAGCGGCACATGTACGTCGGCGCCTCCAGCACAGGCAATCAGATCAAGCTCATCCACAACATCCTGGGAGCCGTCAACTCCGTGGCCGTTGCCGAAGCGCTCGCGCTCTGCGCGGAGTCCGGTGTGGATCTGGAGACATTTCAGCAAGTGGTGGCCGATGGCGGCGGAATGGCCTTTTCCACCTACTTCGGCAAAAGAGTGCAGCGGATTATCGCAGGGGACTATTCCCCGCAGTTTACGCTGGAGCTGATGCACAAGGACGTCACGCTGGCCATGAATCTGGCCCGAGCATCCGACACGCCCGTGCCGATCATGGAAGAGACGCTGAACACCTACGCCGCCGGTCTGGAAGGAGGCTGGCGCGGTGAGGATTTCTCCGCCGTCACCCACGTCATTGAAAAGCGCATCGGGCGCACCCTCTCCAAAAAGTAGCGCTCACCGTGCCCCATCATCCGCGCTCCGCAAGGGGCGGTCGCGGCGTCCGTGTAATCGGATAGTCGGAAAGCCCGCCGCACATCTCGGGAATCCTGCCCGGCGATGCGCCGATCACCCCGCGGGGCAAGGTCCGTCGCACAGTGAGGGATCTACCGCGGGGCGTTGGCGGAACGATGGATCGGCCAGGCATCAGCGCCGGGATTCGTGCGGTCGGGGGGCGGTCAGCCGCCGACGGTGACGAGCAGCGCCGGGGAATGATACCATGGAAGGAATACAGTCCACAGGAGGCCGATATGACGATGCTGGAACAGCTTTCCCAGGAACTGGAAACCCTCGCCGCCCGCACCGCGCCGGCCGTGGTGCGCGTGGAACACCGCAGCGGACAGGGCTCCGGGCTGGTGCTGGCTCAGGACGGCTACGTCCTCACCAACCGGCACGTCGTGCAGGGCGCGCGCCGCGTGCAAATCGTCTTCCACGACGGGAGCGACAGTACGGGGCGCCTCGTCGGTGCCGATGCGCGCACCGATCTCGCCGTGCTGCGGGTGGACGGCTCCGGGCTGACCAGCCTGCCGCTGGCGGAGCGCCTGCGGGTGAAGGTGGGACAGCTCGTGCTGGCGATCGGCAATCCGCTGCGGTTCGAGCGCTCGGTCAGCCTCGGCGTCGTCAGCGCGCTGGATCGCAGCCTTCCCACCCCCGACGGGCACCTGTTCGAGGGCATGATCCAGACGGATGCGGCCATCAACCCCGGCAACTCCGGCGGCCCGCTGGTGACCATGGACGGCGCGGTGGCCGGCATCAACACGGCGATCATTCCCTATGCGCAGGGGATCGGATTCGCCGTGCCGGCCCACACGGCCAATTGGGTGGTCGGCGTGCTCATGCAAAAGGGTCGGGTGCTCCGTCCGATTCTGGGCATCAACGCCCTGGGTGTGGAGCTTGCCTCCGAGGCGGTGCAACAGTACGGCCAGCCCCGCGCCGTGCGGGTGTTCCAGGTCAGTCCCAACAGCCCGGCGGACGACGCGCGGCTTCGCGAAGGCGACCTGATCCTGGCCGCAAACGGCAGCCCGTTGGCCAGCATCGACGATCTGCAACGGGTGATGGTGCTGTCCGGCGAAAGGAAGCTGGACCTAGACGTGGTGCGCAAGGATAAGCGCCAGCACATCGTCGTCACCCCCCTGCCGCCCGCGGAGGCCGCCTGAGCGTGGAGGCGGTGGGGGCGTTGGGACGGCCACCCTCCGTCACAGGGCTCGCGCCACACGTCGCGGCTTTGCGTCTGGCTGGAGGCAATAGACGAGTCAGCGCCGAGTGAAACGCTTGCCGACTCGCGCTTCGTCTCCCCGCCGGCCGCGACCTTTTCGTGAAGGTTGCGGCCGCTGCGCACGAATCGTGCGGTGCCGGGGGGGTAATCACAGTGCGTGTGCGGCGTGTCGAGGCCGGTCGGGTTACCTCACCCCGCAGGCTGGCACCTGCTGCCCCTCTCCCACAGGAGAGGGGCGAGCAAGGCCGCGCTCCCGGGGAATGTACACGGGTAGCTCCCCTCTCCGCCCAGCGGGGAGGGGAAGTCCCGCTACAGGCGGGACGGGGGTGGGGTGCTGTTTCCCCCCCTTGCCGTAACCGCCCCTCAGCAGTTCTCCCGCACCCACTGCCGCACTCCCTTTCTTCCCAGCTCCACCGCCCGCCGCAGGTCGCTGCAA
>JACZVE010000165.1 GCA_022572825.1 SAR324 cluster bacterium | reverse complement strand
GCCCGGTCAGGCCGATCGCGGCGTGGAAATCGCGCGCCTGATGAATCGCATTCTGACCGTTATTGGCGTCGAGCACCAGGTAGGTCTCGTGGGGCGCCTCGGGCACGACCTTGGCCATCACCCGCTTGATTTTCTTCAGCTCCTCCATCAGGTTGGACTTCGTATGGAGCCGCCCCGCCGTGTCGCAGAGAACCAGATCGTAGCCCTCCCGTACAGCCTTCTCCATGGCCTGGTAGATCACGCCCGACGCGTTGGAGCCCGCCGGTTTGGCGAAGAGATCGCATCCGGCCCGCTCCGCCCAGCCCGCCAACTGCTCGACGGCGGCGGCGCGGAAGGTGTCACCGGCGGCCAGCAGCACCCGCTTGCCTTGCGCACGGTGCTGGGCCCCTATTTTGCCGATGGTGGTGGTCTTCCCCGTTCCGTTGACGCCCGCGAAGAGAACGACGACGGGGGGTTTTCCGCAGAGGTTGGGCGGAGCATCATCGCGCCGCATCAGCCGCTCGATTTCTTCCCGCAGGGAGGCCTGCAGCCGCGCGGGGTCTTTCAGTTCATTTCGCCGCAGCCTGGACTCCAGCGCCTTGAGGAGGCGGGCGGTCGTCTGCGGCCCGAAGTCGGCCGTCAACAGCAGCTCCTCGAGCTCCTGCAGCGCCGCACGATCCAGCTCCGTGCGCCCCAGCACGATCTGCCCCAGGCCACTGGTCAATCGTTCCCGCGTCTTGCTGACACCCTGCCACAGCTTCTCCGCAAGGGTGGCGGGCGCGGGCGCCCTTTGCGGGGGCAGCTCGCGGTGCAATGGGCCTTCCCGGGCGTCCAGGGCCGCCTCGCGGGCCGTCAATGATTCGCGCACCTGAGCGGAGGAGCGGCGGAGGCGCTGCAGCTCGGCCTGCTGTTGCTGCTGCAGGCGCACTTTTTCCCGCGCCCGGCGCTGCGTTTCCGTCTTCGCGGCGGCGCGGTCGAGGCGTTCGTGCACGGATGCGCCTGCTTCCGGAGCTTGCCCGCCACCGGACCCGCCCCTGGGCAGGCTGCCGGCGAAGATCCATTCCATGATTGACCAACGTCCTGATTTCACTGGCTTCCCTGATATGGGTGGAGCCGCGGCGTCCTTGCCAGGGCTGTGCGGCTATGATAACCGAAAACGGCATCGCCCGCGACCATTGGAGACACCATGCAACCGTTGACCCTCGGCAAGATCCACGTATCGCGGGTGGTGGAAGTGGAAGGGCCTACCAGCCCGCGCTTTCTGTTTCCGGACCTCACACCGGAGGACCTCCGGCCCTATTTGCAGTGGCTGGCGCCCCATTTTTACACGCCGGCCGATGACCGCCTGCGGATGAGCATTCATTCGTTCATCGTACGCACGCCCCACCACACCATCCTCGTGGAAACCTGCCTGGGCAACGACAAGAAGCGCACCACCCCCAACTGGAACATGCGCAGCGGGCCATTTCTGCAAGACCTGCGGGCCGCCGGCGTCGATCCCGCGCGAGTGGACTTCGTCCTGTGCACGCACCTCCACGTGGATCACGTGGGTTGGAACACGCGCCTGCAGGACGGGCGCTGGGTGCCCACCTTCCCCAATGCCAAGTACGTGTTCAACCGCACGGAGTACGAGTTTTGGCAGCAGGCCGCGGACGCGGACCAGGCAGAGACCTTCCGCGACAGCGTACTGCCGGTGATGGAAGCAGGCCAAGTGCTGCTCGTGGACGGGGAGTACGAGATTGTCGACGGCGTGTGGCTGGAGCCCACCCCGGGCCACACGCCCGGCCACTGCAGCGTTCACCTGACTTCCAGCGGCGCGGAAGGCGTCGTCACCGGCGATATGATGCACCATCCGCTGCAAATCCTGGAGCCGGAACGCTGCAGCCGGTTTTGCCAGGACGTTCCGCTGGCGCGCCGGACCCGCCGGGCCTTCCTGGAGCGTTATGCCGACCGGGACGTGCGCATCATCGGCACCCACTTCTTCCCGCCCACCATCGGCCGGGTGGTAGGCCACAAGGATACCTGGCGGCTGGCTATTTAGCCCGCCTCGGCACGCACGGTGGCGGGCAGGGTGACCACTTTGCCCTTGGGCGGCCCGGCCGCATGATCGCGCCCGAGCAGCCGGATGGCAAGCCGCTTTTTGCCCTCGCCCCGCAGATACCGCACCAATACCTGCTCCACCTGCTGACGGGTGAGAGCCTCCACGGCGGCGATGTCCTCGCTGATGTGGTCGAACTTCCCGTCATGGCGGAAGGCGACCCAGAACAGTTGGCTGGCCACCTCTTCCAGGCTCTTGGGCCGTCGCAACTTGGCCAGGATGACCGCTCGGCGGTATCGCTCGAAGTCCTCCTCCCCCATGGCCTTGAAATCCGCGATGAACTCCGGCATGAACGCTTCCATGCGCCGTTGCAGCACGTCGGCCGGGTATTGGCCGGACTGGACGAGAAAGGTCAGATTGAGCATGCGGCGCATCTGGCCCATGCCCGCCCAGGCGATATAGCCCAACTGCTGTTGCGTACGCATGCGAAAATGGAACCGCTCGCCCATGGGGCGTGCGATCAGCAGCAGCGCTCCACGCAGAGTGGGGTTGGTCTGCCCCACCTGGTAGATGAAGTGCATCAGCGAGTTGTTGACGGCGAGACGGTCGCTGTACACCCAGTCCGCCTGGGGCGGCAGGCGGAGCACGGTCTCCTTCACCCGGCGAGAGGCCGGCAGCACCTCCGCGCCCAGCGTGTCCAATGCACGCCGCACGGCCGCCGCCGCCACGTCACGAGGCAGGTTGCCGACCACGACGCCTTCCAGGTACGTCCGGCGAAGTTGCACCGCCGCGAAGCCCTGAACGTCGGCCAGGTTGAGCGGCTCCAGCGCTTCCAGCAGAGCTTCCCGGGTAAAATTGGGTGCCCGCAGCAGCATGCGCGAGAAATAGCGTGACTGCCGGTAGGGCTGATCCAGGCGTTGGTTGATAAGCCCTCTCGCCATGCGCTCCTTGATGGAAGCGAAGGCCGTGTCGCTGAGTTCGATCCGCTGGAGCCGCTCGACGAGGACCTGGAGCAACTCCAGCATGCGCGCGGAGTATCCGCTCAGTGTCAGCACCAGAGCGCCCTTCTGCTCGCTGATGCCGTATCCCAGACCCGCTTCCTTGATGGGATAGCCCCACTCGTTGAGGTCCTCCTCGATGGCGGCCTCGTACAGCTTGGCCAGCATCGCCCGCCGCGGCGAATCGTAGGCGCCATCGGTATGGAACTTGAGGATGATCTCGGCCTTGGGCTGCCGGATTCGCCAGTCGGGCAGGTACCACACCTTCGCCTGCGGTATATCCAGCAGCCGTACGGGCAGGGCCACGCTATCCCGCAGCAGCGCCGGCAACCACGGCCGACGGGCTTCCTCGGGCAGAATGGCCTCCATTCTGGCGAGCAGCGCCCCTGCGCTCGTGTAGGTCTCGCCCTCGAGCGGGCGCAGGCGCTCCAGCAATGGTTGCGGCATGCCGTCGTCCCGCAAGTGATACATGGAAGCGCCCGCCAACTTGAGCGGCCCGTCCGGCGCCCGCAACACCACGCGCTCCGGAATGAACCGGTTGGGCGCGGGCAGGTGCCAGCGCGGGTCGGGTCCAATGGCCAGCAGCCGGCCATAAGCCGCTCCCGTCTGCTCCTCGTAGCTGAAGCGGGCGCCGTAGAAATGCTCCGTCTGGTCCGTGCGAACACCCTTGGCCACCAGGGTCACCAGCATGTTGTCCGGCGTGAGCCGCCGCAGAAACTTGCGGTACAGTTCGGTATCGTACTTGCTGAGCAGAAACGGCTTATCCGGCAGATCCTCCAGAGGCACGGACTGCATCAGGGCGCTCAGACGCCGCGCGACGGCGGCGCTTCCCGGCACCTCGCGAAAGCGGTAATCGAGCGCCGCCATGACGCGGTTTTCCTCGTACAGGTAGCGCGGGACGCCTTGGCGGCGAAGGCCCTCTATCGCACCCAATACGTATGCGATCACGTCCTCATAGTGCTCCTGTCCCTTCGGCGTCAGACCGATGGACAGCTCGACGGACGCATAATCCGCCGTGCTTTCGCTGCCGCCGGCGGAAAGGGTGGAGGCCAAATCCTCCTGCTTGAGCAGCGAGAGCAGACTGCCCTCGCCCTCATTGCCCAGGATGGAGGTGATCACACGCAGGGGCTTGGCGTCGTAGTGGCGCTGGCTGGGCGGCATGGGAAAGTGCAGCACCAGCAACCGCTGATCCGCCACGGGCTGGATGCGCAGGAGGCGCAAGGCCGCTTGGGGCCGCAGATACACTTCCGGAAATCGCGGCCGCGACAGATTGCGATCGACGATGCGGCCGAATCGCGGCCGCACCCGTGCCTCCAACTCGTCCAGGCTGACGTTCCCGACCACCGCCAGCGTCATCAGGTTGCTGGAGTACCGGGAGCGGTAGAACGAGAGCAGCTCCTCCCGCCCCACGTCGCGCAGGGTCTCCAGATTGCCGGTGGAAAAGCGGTTGATGGGGTGATCGGCCCGGTAGTGGCGGCTCTGTACCTGGCGGGTGCGCCAATAGTCGCGCTCCACGTTCTTGGCGTGCTCAGAATCCACTGCATTCATCTCGCGCTCGGCATAGGTCGGGTCAAACAGCGGCGCGATGAAGAACTGAGCGAAGCGGTCCAACCCTTCCTCGAAGGCATCGTGGGATACGGCGAAGAAGTAGTTGGTGTGGTCGTCCGCGGTGTAGGCGTTACCGCCCCCGGCATGGCTGGCCATGAAGCGGGAATAGGAGTCGGCCTCGGGGTAATTCTCGGTGCCCAGGAACAGCATGTGTTCCAGAAAATGCGACAGGCCCGGTCGCTCCTTGGGATCGCTCAGCGAACCCACTCCCACGGCCATGGCGGCAGCGGAGCGGCTGGCGCGCGGATTGGAGACCAGCATCACCTTGAGCTGATTGGGCAGCACCAGCCGCCGGTATTGGATCGCCTCGCGCTCGGCCGAGAGCAGCAGCAACGGATTGCGCGGCACGATCTGGCGTGGCTTGCAACCCGCCAGCGCGAACGCCAGCACGAGAACGCCCAGTATCCACACGCTGCGTGACACCACGTGAGCGAGAGCATTGCAGGGCGAGCAGAGGCAGCGAATCATGGCCGGATAAGTGTCTGATGTGTTGAACGGTTCCCCCCTGATTTAGCAGCGCCTAATTATGCAGGGGGGTAATTCCGCAGGACGCAGGGCCGGCGCGGCGCCAAGGTGAGCGGTTCGTCAGCGAGGCGCATCTCACCGTCGCAATTCCCTCTGACTCCTATGATTCGGGTGGCCACGGGGCCGTTCAGCCAGCAGACATCGGCTGCAGGGAAGCCCCTGGCAGCAGGGCGCTCAGGGATGTGCGCCCCCCGCACATCCGGTCAGCACCCGCGACGGCAGGAGACGGGTCATTTGCAAATCCCCTCGATTTGTCGCACGGTTAGCCATTCGGTTCCAGCGTTCATCCGTCCCCTTGTGACTCGAATGGAGCGAGGTCACCGCCGGGCGCCTGCCAGGCGGTCGGCTGTCAACGGCAGATGAGCGCAGTTGCGGTGTCCAACCCTCAGGCAGCATGGCACCGGCTGACCCCACACGAGGCTAACATGAGCACGCACGATCTGCAGTCCGTCATCGAGTCCGATCACCGGCATCTGATTCATCCTCTCCATCACCCCAGCACGCACCAGACTCCGAAAATCTGGGTCAAAGGAGAGGGTTCCACGCTGACGGATGTGGAAGGCAAGCAATACCTTGACGGGTTGGCGGGCCTTTGGAACGTGAACGTCGGGCACGGCCGTAAAGAGCTGGCCCAGGCCGGCGCCCGGCAGATGGAGACGCTGGCCTACGCGTCCGCCTACTCCGGCTCGTCGAACCTCAACGCAATTCAGCTCGCCGAACGGCTGTCGCGGCTTGCCTACCCGCAGATCAACGCGTTCTTCTTCACCAGCGGCGGCGGGGAGTCCACCGACAGCGCCATCAAGACAGCCCGCTATTACTGGCAGGTCCAGGGCAAAACGGACAAGATCAAGATCATCTCTCGCGAGCTGGCCTATCACGGGGTCACGCTGGCCGCCATGAGCGCCACCGGAATTCCCGCCTACTGGTCGATGTTCGGGCCAAAGGTGCCTGGCTTTTTCCATATTCCCAGTCCCTACCCCCTGTACTTCAATCACGGATTTCAGCCGAGCGACCGTTCACCCACGCCCGGCATCGCCGCGGCCAACCTGCTGGAGGACGCCATCCTCACCGAAGGGGCGGACACGGTGGCCGCGTTCATCGCCGAGCCGGTACAGGGGGCGGGCGGCGTGATCGTGCCTCAGGAGGACTACTTCAAGCGCATCCGCGAAATCTGCGACCAATACCAGGTACTCTTCATCGCCGACGAGGTTATCACCGGGTTTGGCCGCACCGGCAGGTGGTTCGCTCTGGATCACTGGGGTGTTCAACCGGATATCATGAACTTCGCCAAAGGCGTCACGTCGGGCTACGTGCCGCTGGGGGGCATCGGCGTCAGCGACGATATCAAAGAGCTAATGGACACCGTGGAGCCCTCCAAGCGCTGGATGCACGCCTACACCTACTCCGGGCACCCGACCACCTGCGCGGTGGCGCTGGCCAACCTGGACTACTTCGATACGCACGATCTGGTCAGCCGCGCCGCGGAGACCGGCGCGCACCTGCAGGCAGGGCTGAAGTCGCTGGAAGCCAATCACCCGAAGGTGGGCGAGGCGCGGGGCATCGGCATGTTGGGTGCGCTGGAACTGCTGGAGGAGCGCGCCACACGCAGGAAATTCGATCCCGACGCAAAGATGGGCGTCAAGCTGAACGAGCAGGCCACGCAGCGCGGACTGTGGAGCCGCAACAAGGACGACGTTTACGTCCTAGCGCCCCCGCTCACCACCACGCGGGACGAGGTCGACCGCATCGTCAACATCCTCGATGAGTCGCTTACCGCGCTGGCGTGCTGACGCCGGCCGTCCCTGAGTTCCGTGGAGACCACCGTCTACGTCGGCCTCGGCTCCAACATCGAGGCCGAGCGCCATCTCTCCGCGGCGGTGTGCCGGCTCGCGGATAACGC
>JACZVE010000164.1 GCA_022572825.1 SAR324 cluster bacterium | reverse complement strand
CCGGGGGCCGCCCGCCCGCCGCACCGTTCTGCCTCTCCCGGCGGCATATTCAACCGCGCCGGCCCGTTGGCCGCGGCGATGGCGGTCATCCTTGTCGCCGCCCTCCTCGCCTGCACCGCCCGGGCGGGGCGACACGAGACCCGGATTCTGGTTCTCGGCGACAGCCTGACCGCGGGTCACGGCCTCGCCGCCGCCGACGCCTTCCCGTCGCGGCTCGAGGCCGGGCTTCGGGCTTTGGGCCATGCGGTGCGCGTGATCAATGGCGGGGTGTCGGGGGACACCTCGGCAGGCGGCCGCGCCCGGCTCGACTGGGCGCTCGATGACCGACCCCAAATCGCCATCGTCGAGCTCGGCGCCAATGACGGGCTGCGCGGGCTGGATCCGGCGATGACCGTTGCCAATCTGGATGCGATAATCGCCCGGCTCAAGGCGGCGCGCCCAGCGCCGAGCAGGCAACTCCGGAAAAGCAGGCCGAACGGCAAGCGGTATAGAGCGCGCGCATCGCCTCCCCGAGTCACTTCCGCGCCTCAGCCGGTGATGAACGGCTTTTCCGTCCTGAATTTATCAGACAGGAGTTCAGGCCCGCCTGCGCGCACGACGATCAGGTCCTGGATGGACCAGTGATCCAGATGGGGCTCCACCGCCAGCACCATTCCCTCCTCAAGTACGATTTCACTGCCTTTCGTGAGGATTGGCTCTTGCTGATGCCACCAGGCGCCCACGCTGTGGCCCACCAACAGCGATTTCTCCACCCAGCCCCGCTTCTCAAACTCGCCGATGGAGTAGGCATGTACCTCGCCGGCGGTTACGCCCGGTTGGCAATGCGCGATGACTCGCAGATAGACGTCCCGGTATTCCGCGTATAGGCTCAACTGCTCAGCGCTTGCAGCCCCGACTATCGCGTTGCGGTTTTGGTGACCCGGATAGCCTTCCAGGTAGGCCACGTAGTCCGTGTGAACTACATTACCTGATTGGAACACGGTGTCTCCCTCGCCGCCGTACTTGATGGGATTGGTGTTGCTGTTAAGAATGCCGTGGGCCCATCCGGCTCCCCGTTGCAGGCATTCGAAGATTAGGCGGCTGTGAATCTCCCTTTCGGTAATTCCGGGGTGAATTGTGGCGAAGGTGGCCAGAAACGCATCGTCGAGCACGACATCATCGTCGTCCACCGGCGAGTCGATCCCCAGCAACCCGGCGATTTCACGGCATCTTGCGCGGATGCGCGGGGTCTGCGCGGCGGCATCGCGGCGCACGCAAATGCCCCTTACGACGATGTCCGAGCCCAGCGCCCGCAGGCCGAAAAGCAGTCCGGCATGGGTGTTGCCGCCGCCGGAGGCAACGACGATTTCATCGACGCTCTGGCCAGACTCGTCGATCTGCCGGAGGAGCTCATGCGCCGCCACGACGTAGCCCAGCGCGCCCAACGGCGGATGCCCGGGAGCCAGCGGGATAATGTAGGGGCGGCGGCCCCGGCGCCGCAGATCGTCCGCGATTTCGCCGAGCTGTCGGTCCGCGCCGCCTTCGTTCTCGCCCTCCGGAAAGGAATGCAGGGTTGCGCCCAGCATGCGTTCGAGCAGGACATTGCCGGAATTGCGGTAGCCGGCATCCGATTTCCTCACTCGTTCCTCGAGCTGGATATGGCATTCCATTCCGAGCTTGCGTGCCCCGGCAGCCGCCAGACGCGCGAAATTCGACTGCACCGCTCCGGTAATAAGTATGCAATCGGCGTCCCGCTCCCGTGCCTCACCAAGATAGAACTCCAGTTGCCGCACCTTGTTGCCGCCGAACGCCATGCCCATGAAGTCGTCGCGCTTCACAAACAGACGGGGGCCGCCACACCTTCTGGTCAGGTTCGGCATGGCCTCCAGGGGCGTCGGCCCGTCGAAGAACCGAGTGCGCGCAATCGAGGAAAGCCGGCCCAAACTCTTTGGAAAGGCTGTCTTGCGGGTCATCGGGGTACCAGATTTGGAATGGAGCTGAAGAAAAGAAAGATCGTCGTCGTCGCCAGAACCGAGATCAACGCCCACTGGAATATGCGCTCGGTGAGCAGGGCGGCCAGCCATCGGCCGATGTAGACGCCGACAAGGGACGGCGGTGCGAGGATCATGCTCTGCCAGACGGTCTCGCTGCTGACCCCCACCAGAGAAGCTTGCAGCGCGAGGGCGGCCGGATAGGAGAATATGAACATGGCCAGGATGGTTGCGCGGACAGTGGTCTTGTCGTAGCCCCGCGCCAACATCCAAGCTGCCGGAATCGGACCGGGCATGGCGAGGCTGCCGCTCATGGCGCCCGAAATGCCACCCATGGAAAGTTGCTCCAACTTGCCGCCACCCCCGCCGCCCGCGAGGGGGGTGGCGGCCTTGGCGCGCAAAACGAAAACCAGCGTGAACAAGACCGCCAGGCCGGCCAGGAGTTTCAGCAGGTCGATCTCGATGCTCAGGAATATGACCAGGCCGACGGGAAGCCCGACGAGCGAGCCGGCAAGGAAGCGAACCAGCAGTTGGCGGTCCATATTCCGCCACAGCGAGGGAACGAGCACCACAGCGATCAGAAGACTGAGCGCGATACTGATCTGGATGGCGGCCCCGCTGTTGAGAACGATAAGCATCACCGGGCCGGCGATCACACCGAACCCGATTCCGGTGGCCGATTGCAGGGCTGACGCGACGACGACGGCGATTGTCAGAATGAGAAACTGTTGATCCATCCTACGCCGGTCAAGCAAAACCCAAACACGCCGCCATCGAACCTCCCTGCCCGAAGGCGGCATGGGCGGCCTGCTTGTCCGCGAGGCGCCGCGGGCCGCAAGGCGCGGCGGGAATTGACGTTTTCAGTCGCGAACCACGAATACCGACTGGTTCGCATGGCGCACGACGCGGGCGGCGTTGGGCCCGATCAGATAATCCCGCATTTCCGGCCGATGGGAGGAGAGCAAGATGAGATCGCACCCCAGCTTGTCGGCAGCCGCCATAATCTCCGAATAGATGGTCCCGTGCGCAACGTGGGACGTGACGGATATCCCCTCCGGAACCTGCTGTTCGACGAATTTCGCCAACGCCTCGGTCACGCTGGCGAGGCCTTTTTCCTCGAATCCGGCCGGGAAGTTGACACTGACCATCGACATACCGAAGTCGGGAAACACGGTCATGACGTTCAATTCGGCCGAGTAGGACCGCGCCAGTTCGATGGCGCATGGCAGTGCCTTACTCCAGGAACTCTCTTGCCCCAGGTCGATCGGTATCAGAATGGACCTATACACCCCTTATCCTTATCTATGCGGGAGCCGCCGTGGCTCCGCCGCCGCCGGCCCCACTGCCTGGCTCACTGCGAGCAGTCGTCAGTCACCGTCCTCGATGACCAGCGCCGAGCACCCCGCGCAGCGCACTCGACTTTGCCGCGTTGCTGCCCATCATGAAGCGATGCAGGGGGTGGAGAGAGCGGGGCGGACCGGCGGGCGGGGCGCCTCCCTCGCCGGCTCTGTCATGGGGTGATTGCCGCGCCACCTGTGAACGCGGCTCAATCGTATTCGAATCTTTAAGCGTCATCCGCCGGCGTTGCCGCGAGCATTGCGTCTGCAACCGTGACCACCTTGTTTTTCCCCGCACGCTTGGCGCAATACATAGCTTGGTCCACCTTGGCTATGAACTCGTCCATCTGCCATTGTGGCTTGAATTCTCCGACACCGATGCTCATGGTCGTATACAGATCGGTGCCGTTAGCTTGAACGGCGCTTACCTCCAGCTTGGCGCGGATGCGATCCATAACTATCGATCCAATTGACTCCGGCGTGTTTCTCATGAGGATGGCGAATTCCTCGCCGCCGTAGCGGTAGACGGAGTCGATTTCTTCCCTCAGCGACTGCACCAGAATGTCGGCCGCATTTCGAATCACCCGGTCGCCGGCGAGATGTCCATAGGTGTCGTTGACGCGCTTGAAATCGTCGAGGTCTGCGATTACCAGGCTGAATGGCTCTTGATTGCGGCGATAGACCTTGATTTGCCGCCCCAGATTGTCCTTGAATTCGGCATGATTGAAAAGGTTGGTCATCCGGTCACGAATGGCGAGGTCTTTCAGATTTTCGTTGGACTGCGCCAGGTTTTCGAATTTTGCGAGCAATTCGTCGGTCAGTTCATCTTTTGTCCGCTGTTCTTCCATGACCTCCGTGATAAAGCCCTCGTACAAGTGGACACGCCGCATCGTGTTTTTGAGTTTCTCCGCCAAAAAGACTGTCATCACGTCAAAGAATGCAATCGTGCGCTGCGGATCGCGTGCAAGGTGCGCCTTGATGACCTGCCACGGAATCTCAACCAGTTCCGTGTCGAGTTCCGCGATGACATCCGCCGAACGGGGCGACTGCGTGATGACCCCCATCTCACCGACCGCGTCGCCCACGTCGTTGATCGAGTGAATGTATTTGCCCGCGACGTGGGCTCCGACCGATCCGCTCAGCAGGAAGTAAAACGCGTCAATGTTCTCGCTGCTCTCCGCGATCAGTGTGTCGCCGGGACGCAGGCGGACGAGACGGCTCTCCCTCAGCACGTATTCGAGGATCTCCTCGGAGACGTTAGCGAAATATCGTGTGCCTTTAAGGGTATTTACAATCTGGGCACGCAGTTCGGGGCGTTGGTCGAGCTCGATGCGAGTGATCTCGAGGTCGGGTTTGGCGCTCATCTTTGTGACACGGAACTTTTGAAAGGGAACCCGAAATAGGTTAGGCGACATCGCCAGGTTAGAGCCGCCAACTTTCGCTGAACGACCCTCCAGGCCCTCAATACCACAAATCGGGGAAATGAATCCAAGAAAGCAGGTTATTGTGTCTCTATTGGGATTGTGAAAGGTGCTGGGAGCCATTTTCCGGGGTGCAACGACACAGCAATGGAGAGAGGAGCCATTGCGCACTCCTGCTGGAATCCGGCCAGTGAATTCACTCACAGGCTCGGTTCGTCAGACGGGCACCGGTTACATCAATCGGCAAATCCGGCCGAGGATGGCCGCGAACGGATTCGTCGGGAGCGGTGCGCCGCCGCGGGCGGCGAGCCGCATTGACGCGCGGCGCGGGTGCTGCGAGGATCACTTGCCGAAACGAGGGGAACGCGCGCAGCCGGTGGCCCGGCCTTTCCGGCCCGTGCGGCTTGCACCGCGGCGCATGCAGCCATGACCGTCATCGTCGGGATCGATATCGGAGGCACCTTCACGGACCTGGTGTCGCTGGACGAGGCGACGGGTGCGGTGCGGGTGGCCAAGGTGCCCTCTACCCCGGCGGACCCCTCGCTGGCGCTGCTCGAGGGACTGCGGGCAATAGGCGCGGAAATCGGGCGTATCGGGCTGATCATTCACGGCACCACCATCGCCACCAATGCCGTCGTGGAGCGCAAAGGCGCCCGTGTCGGTTTGATCATGACGGAGGGGTTCCGTGACGTGATCGAACTGCGCCGGCGGGACCGGCCGGATACCTACGGCCTCAAGGGGAGCTTCCGGCCCCTCGCCTCGCGGGACTGCCGCCTGGAAATTGCCGAGCGCACCGATTTCCGGGGCAATGCGTCGCGACGGCCCAGCGAGCGGGACGTTCGCGCCGCGGCGGAAGTGCTGCTGGCGCGTGGTGCGGAAGTGGTGGTGGTCAGCTTCATCAACGCGTATGCCAACCCGGCCAATGAGCGCTTTGCCCGCGAGGTGCTGGAGAAGGTCTGGCCCAATCCCTACGTGGTGGCGGCCTCGGATCTGCTCCCGGAAATCCGCGAGTTCGAGCGCACCAGCACGGCGGTGCTGAACGGTTATGTGCAACCGTTGATCGTGCGCTACCTGAACAGCCTGATGGATTCCCTCCAGGCCGCCGGCTTCGACCGCGAAGTGCTGATCATCCAGTCCAACGGCGGGGTGATGTCGCAGGCAGTCGCCCGGCGCCATGCCGTCAATACCATCCTTTCCGGGCCGGCGGCGGGGGTAGCCGCCGTGGGGCGGCTGGGCGAAGCGTGCGGCGAGCACAATCTCATCGCCTGCGACGTGGGCGGCACCAGCCTGGACATCGCGGTGGTGGTGAACGGGCAGGCGGCCACGGCCCGCGAGGCGAGCCTGGAGTATGGCCTGCCCATCCGCGTGCCCATGCTCGATATCCGCACCGCGGGCGCCGGGGGCGGCAGCATCGCCTGGATCGACCGTGCCGGTGTGCTCAACATCGGCCCCCACAGCGCGGGCGCCGATCCGGGTCCGGTCTGTTACGGCCAGGGGGGCAGCGCACCCACCGTCACCGACGCCAATCTGCTGCTGGGCCGCATCAACCCCGACAATCCGATTGGGCGCGAGGCCGGCTACCGGCTCGACCGCGCGGCGGCGGAGCGCGCGATCGGCGAGGAGATCGGGCGCACCCTGGGCATGGATGCCGTGGCGGCGGCGTGGGCCATCCTGCAGGTGGCCAATCACAAGATCGCCGCCAGCATCCGCACGCTCACCATGGAGCGAGGGCTGGACCCGCGCGACTTCGCCCTGGTCGCCTACGGCGGGGCGGGGCCGCTCCATGCCTCCGCGCTGCTGCAGGAGTTGGGGATTGCAAAGGCGCTCGTTCCCGCCTGGCCGGGAATCACCTCGGCGCTGGGCTGTCTCACCGCCGACGTGCGGCACGACTTCGTGCTCAGTCTCAACGAGCGGCTGGAGCGCCTGGAGCCGGGCGAATTGTACGGCATCATGGAGGAGCATTTCGCCGCAGGGCGGCGGCTCATCCAAGACGAGGGCGTTGCCGTGGTGCGGGTGTACGCGCAGTATGAGGCGGACATGGCCTACGACGGACAGATCCACGAGGTGCGCACGCCGCTGCCAGGCGAGTCGTGCGGGCGCCCCGAGATCCGCGCTGCCTTCGAGGCGGCCTACGCAGCGCAGTACGGCGATGTGATGGGGGACCGGCCCGTGCGGGTGGTCACGTTGCGCACCGCCGTGATCGGCGTGCGGCCGGCCCTCGACCCGCGTCCGCCTGCCGCTCCAGCCGACGCTTCCCTGGCCGGTGCGCTGAAGGAGCGGCGACCGGTATACTTTGCGGAAGGATTTCGCGAGAGCCCGGTGTACGATCGGGAA
>JACZVE010000163.1 GCA_022572825.1 SAR324 cluster bacterium | reverse complement strand
GACCTGTCGAAGATTTCCGGGATATCCGTTGTGGCGCGCAATTCCTCGTTCGCCTACAAAGGCAAGGCCGTCAATGCGCAGCAGGTCGGGCGCGAGCTTGGCGTGAGGTACCTGCTGGAAGGCAGCGTGCAGAGGGCCGACAACCGCATTCGCATCTCGGCGCAGCTCATTGACGCGGCGACCGGCAACCATCTCTGGGCGGAGCGCTACGTCCGGCAGGCAACGGACCTCTTCGTCGTGCAGGATGAAATCCTCCAGCGGATCGTGACCGCGTTGAAGGTGAACCTCACCATGGATGAGGTCGCGCGCGTGCGGCTGAAAACCACGGACAATGTGGCGGCCTGGAACCACTACCTGCGCGGGCAAAAGCTGTTCCGGCAAAGCCGATCCGCGGAAATGCAACTGGCGCGGGTAGAGTACGGGAAAGCCCTTATCCTGGACCCGGATTTCGAGGCGGCCTTGTTGGGGCTCGGGTGGAGCTATCTTTGGGAGGACCGCTACGGGACGGGTTTCGGCGCCCCCGACCCAGGGCTGCTGGATCGGGCCGCGGCGCTGGCCGGCCGCACCATGGCCCTCAACGACACCCTGGCCGAACCCTACGCGCTGTTGGGGCTGGTGTACCTAAGCAAAAGGCAGCACGGCGAGGCGGTTGGCTATGCCCGACAGGCCGTTACCGCAGAGCCGAGTGGGGCCGAATGGCGCATGCAGCTGGCGAGCAACCTGAGCTACGCGGGAAAGTTGGAGGAGGCGTTGGCCGAGATCGGGAAAGCGATGGAGCTCAATCCGTTTCCGACGGATGAGCTCCTTTCCACAGCCGCCAGAATTTACTACCAGGCCGGACAGTACGGGCAGGCGATCCGGATAGCGAAAGGGCTTACAGAGCGAAGACGAAAAATAGAGCGAAGCCCGATTTGGGTAGAATCCCACCTGTTCCTGATTGCCGCCTACAGCGCTACCGGACGGTTGGAGGAAGCACGAGCCGCAGCGGTGGAATACAACCAGCGCCGACGCATGAAGTGGCCACCCAAACCAAAGATTTACATATTGTACTTCATGCGCTTTAAGGAGCAGGCCGAAATTGACCGCCTGCTGGCTGACCTGGCCAAGGCCGGTCTGCCGGAGTGAGGCCGCCCCAACTGTCACACACCGTTCACAAAGAGTTCAATACCGGGGCAGGGGCGTGAGGCGGGCGTGGCCGGAAATCGTAACGTGCCCAGTGATTCGATCCCCCTGACCTCCATCCAAACCACTCGTTCCTTTCCGCCCTCGTCCTTCCTTCCGCCTTACCCCCTCCTGTGATAGGCAGTGAGGATCAGGGGATTTTTTTGCGCCGGGGTTCGGGGGCGTTTGCCGCACCAAGCGGCCATGGTCTGAACGGGACCCTGCTGGTCGTCCGGCCAGACAGGAGCTTGAAACGATGAAATTCTATGACTGCAAGACCGCGCCCAGCCCGCGCCGGGTGCGCATTTTCCTCGCCGAAAAGGGAATCGAACTCCCCACGGTGGACGTGGACCTGGGGAGCCGGGAGCATCTCGGCATGGAATTCGCTAAGGTCAATCCCCGGGCCACCGTGCCGGTGCTGGCACTGGACGATGGCACGTGCATCTGCGAGGCCACTGCGGTCTGCCGCTACCTGGAGGAGGTCTATCCCGAGCCGAACCTGATGGGCGTGGACGCCGCCGACCGGGCGCGCGTGGCCATGTGGGACCACATAGCGGAGATGGACGGCTTTTTTCCCGTGGCGGAAGCCCTGCGCAACGGCAACCCGCACTTCAAGTCGCGCGCGCTCACGGGCCCCGTGGACGTGGAGCAGATTCCCGGGCTGGCCGAGCGCGGCCGGGCGCGGGTGGCGCGCTTCTTCGACATGCTCGACCAGCGGCTGGGAGAAAGCGAGTACGTGGCCGGGGAGCGGTTCTCCGTGGCCGATATCACCGCCCTGGTGGCCGTGGATTTCTCCCGCATCATCAAGATGGGGCTGGAGAATTCCCACCGCAACGCCAGGCGCTGGCACGAGCAGGTCTCGGCCCGCCCCGGCGTGGTCAAGTAAAACCCGACCCGGCGGAGCGGCGGGCGGCGCCTAGCCAGGGAACGACCTCGCAGCGCGCGTTTCCCTCACTGCAAGCCCGGCCTGTCGCGGCTGTACGATGCGTCCGCGCCGCGCAGTACCCTGCGCGTGCCGCTGGCAAGGCCACCCCTTTCGGCACCTTCCCCTATCGGCCGGGCGCTGGGACCCGGGCGAAAGGTATTGCCACGCTGCTGCCCTCGGGCCAGGTAACGAGTGCAGACCGCTGGGACATTGGGCCGCTTGCGCCATCGAACCCGACCGGCACGATGCAGCCGGTGCCAGTGTGTCGATCCAAGTCTGTTGGTAAAATCGATGGCCGGATTCGAGCTCGAGAGGAATAAGGCTCCTGGTCGCACCACTGTGTCGGAACAGGACGGAAAAAGGGCTGCGAGCGCCTTTGGACAACCCAAAAAGAGGCCAGAACAGTTGATTTCGTATGCCGGAATCGTGGTATTGACCAATTGAAATTTGGCTGCGGGTTTCTGGAGGCTCCACCTGGGATATGTCGGTTGAAGTATTCAAAAGCGGATCGGGGAAAGAGCGGTTTCGCCATGGCCATGGGAAAGCCGCTGGCGAATTGAGCATCGGCTTCTTCACTCCCGGTTGATTCGATCCGCATGGGCATCTTTCAAAGGCTTGGATTTATCCTGAAAGCAAATCTGGGCCATCTGGCCGGCGGCCGGGAGCGCCCCCTCGGTTTCGGAAGGGAGGGATGGCGTAGGGATTCCGGCCCATACACCTCGCCCGGAGGGGACGGGAGTTTCACTGGAACGGGTCGCAGTGCGGGGAGGGGGAGCAGGGCCTCGAATTCTGGAGAGACGGATAAAGTGGACCCGAAGGCGCTGGAATACTACTCGAACCTGGAGGTGCCTTATGGGTCCGACCTCGAAACGGTGCGTGCCGCATACAGGAAGCTGTTGCGGAAATACCACCCCGATCTCCATCATGCCGACGAGGAAAAAAGGAAAATCGCACAGCAGATCACCACGCAGCTCAACGATGCCTACACCTACCTCAAACAGTCCTTGAATGGGAAAGACCAATAGGGAGGAACCATGTCCGACCAAATCAATTCCGGGGGAGGATCGGAACAATTCAACAAGGTTAAGGAGTATCTGGCCGAATTGGGGTATGCCATCGTCTCCGAGGACCCGGGAGAGGAGATCATGGTGATCAACGACGAGGAGGCGAGCATCGCCGACATGATCCTCGACTGCGAGGAGACGATCCTGATCATCGAGCAGGTGATCTTCAAGGTGAACCAGGGCAGCGAACAACTGTACAAAAGGCTCCTCCAGTTGAACCGCGATTTCATCCACGGCGCTTTCGTACTGGACGATGAAGGAGGGCTCGTCCTTTACCGGGATACCATTCAACTGGAAAATCTCGACCTCAACGAATTGGAGGCTTCCATAAATTCCCTCGGACTTTTTCTGGCGGAACATTCGGTGGAAATCATTGAAATGGCCAAATCCTGAACCACCCCTGAAGAGGAACCGAACCATGGGAATTTTCAGTCGGATGTTGAAGATGGGCGAGGCGGGAACGCATTCCCTGCTCGATAAATTCGAGGATCCCATCAAGATGAGCGACCAGGGAATCCGCGATCTGAAGAAGGATCTGGCCGAGGGCATCAAGTCACTGGCCGAGGTGAAGGCGATCGCTATCCGTCACGGCCGCCGCATAGAGGAGTTGAAGCGCAATGCCTCGGATTACGAGAAAAAGGCGATGCTCCTTTTGCAGCGGGCCAAGGATGGAGGGTTGGACCCCCAACAGGCCGAGCGTCTGGCTCTGGAGGCCTTGAACAAAAAGGGGGATTTCGCCTCGCAGGCGATGACCTTGAAGGGCGAGAAACAACACCACGATCAGATGGTCGCCAAGATGCAGGCCAACGTCCAAACCCTCAAGGACACCGTCCGTCAGCAGGAAAACCAGCTGACCACCCTCAAGGCCCGTTATAAAACCGCGCAGGCCACGGCCAAGCTCAACAAGCAGATTTCCCAGATCGACTCCTCGGGCACGATGGCCATGCTCGAGAAAATGAAAGAAAAGGTGGACGAGTCGGAAGCCCTCGCGCAGGCCTATGGCGATGTTTCGATGATCGATCAAAGCGTCGACAGCGAAATTGACAAGGCCTTGGAGGGCTCGGGCAGCATCGCGGCCCAGGACTCCCTCGCCGCGCTGAAGGCGAAAATGGGGATGGACAGCGCGTAGGCACGCAGGCCGGTGCAATCCGAGGAAAATGCGAAATCCCCGGGTGGGGAATTCGCGGTTCAATGGACAGGGCAGCCAACATGGGATTATTCAACAAGCTGTTCGGCAAGGAAGAAAGTGGGGAATCGGTCGAGGACGAGCGCCTGATCGTTGAAAACGTTGAGCAGGGAGGCCTCATCCATATTCGGAACTACGGCCCGGACATGGAAGATATCGATGTCGAGATCACCCGGAAAAACATGTACTGCCAGAAACAGTTTTGTTGGTACGAGTTGCAAGGGTCGGCCAGCAACGGAAAGCAGGTTTTCCTGGAGATCGACCGCGAGGACGAGTTGGAACTGGATATTTCCATCGACCGCGAGCTGGGCTTGTCCGATATCGGATTGACCAAGTCGAATCTGGGGGAAATCGACGAGGCGGAAGAGGGAGAAATCACCTTTCAGGGAAAGGTATACGAGTACGACGATTCAGACGAAGCCTTCTTTTACCGCGACTGCGACGAGGAGAACGAACGGGCGTTTTACTACTGGGATTTCTACAACGACGACCTGGAGTACACGATCACCGTCAAGGAATGGGAGCGCGGCGGCGTCGATGTCACCTTGACGCAATCGTTGCGTGAAGATCAGATCGAGGTCTATTCCCTCCGCCCCGCCTCCGATTGACCGGCCTCCCACTCCCAGTAAGCAGCTCATAAAGGTTAATACCAACGCCTATCATCAGGAAATAAGATGGATCATAATATTGATGGTGTGTGCGAATGGTGTGATTCCGTTCTATTCGGAATAATGATGTTTGCAATTGAGAAATGAATAACCGGAACAGGATATATATCATCATATTGATATTGATTGTAATTCAGGAAATCCTAAAATGAAGGACAAATTGTAAATTTACAAAAGAATTATAAAATCAATGAGGCAACGAATTATCTGCTTCAACAGACATTGAATAGATTACCCTTCATTTGTAAATAATCACTCCAAATCGATTTAGAATCCATTTTCCTATCCTGCCGTTCACCTATACCTGGTTCGATAAAGAGAACCGATCTAACTCGCGTATACGTCCAAAACAAAGTAATGGGGAGTTAATTTCTGCTCGAAAATGTCTAAGCAGGATTATCATGCAACCGAGTTTCATGAATCCGCGGAAACCGGCGTATAGAGTTTAAGAACTATTGTCCATTCCAGCGTTCGCTTTAAGCCTTCATGCCTTGAAATTGATACACCACCGGCGCCCTTCCAGTACAAGCTATTTCGGCCGTGTATTCGCCGAGGCCAGGTCGCTGATGAAGGACGTCGCCTTGCCGAGCCTGTACAGCAGCCGCGCGAAAAACTCGTCGTCCTTCCTCCACTCCGTCCGCGCTGCAATCCACTGCCCGGCCTCGGCCAGGATTTTCAGCGCGGCCAGCACCTGCAACACCTTGTAGATCAGGTCCGCCGTGCCGACGGGTGCGAAAAAGAGGTTGATGATGGGCAGCCATTCCATGGTTATCTCCTTCCTTGGGTTTGCGCGGCCGCGGCGGCGCCGGCGCGTTCCGGCGCGGCGCGATCCGCTGATGGAAAAACGGTGAGCGCCAGCAGCAAGGCCAGCCCCCACATGACCCATTCCCACTAAACGCACATTTCCCGGATGAATCGCGAATCTGCTAGGCTGAAGTCACCATTCCACATGTGATAATAGGAGGTCGGGGTAAGGAATCATCTTGAGCTTGGAGAACCCGGTGGGTGAAGGACGCAGTGAAGTGTTTCGGGTCGGTGTCGGCCGGTCAGTAAAAATCGAATTTCGTGCAGGCAATGTCGCCAGTGCCGCGGGGTTGCTCGGCTCTCAACGCGTTACGGACCGAGAGCAAACCGCTATCAAACGGAACCTTTGCAATTAAAAACGCTTCAAATCGAAAACTATAAATATATACATAATTCGACACCGATCCAACGCGGTGACATTATGTGTCTAGTGGGCAAAAACGAATCCGGTCAATCCGCCCTAATGCAGAAATCCATCAATATCTCTAGCCGTTTAGATTGAAATCTGTGAAATCTGCGTATTTGAATTTTGCGGAGGTCTCAATATATCATTTCATTATCGAACCATACAGTCATGACGACCCACGTATCTACTCTCTCCTCCATTACCTCCCGCGTGCCGGAGGGCACGGACCTGGTGGAATGGTACTTCGAGCAGGGCTTCAGCGACGGCCTGCCCGTCGTGCCCCCCACGCCCGACAAGGTGGAAGCGATGGTGGCCGCGCTGGGCGGCGAGCCGCAGCGCGTGGAGGCCCATATCCCGCCGCGCTGGGGCAGCCTCACCCGCGAGGTGCTGGCGGTGAACCTGGTGCTGGCCGGCTGCAGGCCGGCCTATGCGCCCCTGGTGCGAGCCGCGCTGCTGGCCCTGTGCGAGCGGCGCTTCAACTTGGGCGGCGTGCAGGCCACCACGCACGTGGCGGCGCCTTTGCTGGTGGTCAACGGGCCGATCCGCCACGAGATCGGGATGAACGCGGGCCACAACGTGTTCGGCCCGGGCAACCGCGCCAATGCCACCATCGGCCGGGCGATCCGGCTGGTGCTGCTCAACGTGGGCGGGGCCACGCCGGGCGATCTGGACAAGAGCACGCTGGGCCACCCGGGCAAGTACACCTACTGCATCGCCGAGAACGAGGAGCTCAGCCCCTGGCCGCCCTACCACGTGGAGCAGGGCTATGGCCCAGAGCAAAGCACGGTGTTCGTCATCGCCTGCGAGGCACCCCACAGCGTGACCAATCCCGTTGCCGACGACGCGGAGTGCATCCTGTACAGC
>JACZVE010000162.1 GCA_022572825.1 SAR324 cluster bacterium | reverse complement strand
GCCCCCCGCATACCGAAGTTGAGATATTTCATCGTAAGTCTTAGTAAGTTGTTTATATGGCACTATTCTGGGGTGCAGGGGGCGGCAGCGCTTGCGAGTCGCGCGCTGCTTCCCTGCTGGGGCCTTGGGGGCAAAGCCCCCAACCTGCCGGGGGCATTAAATCACAGCGCTTTTAGTGCAACGTCTCAGCAGTTTAACCTCTCAGCGAGGAAACTGCCGGCCGAACGGGTCACGCACCAGCAGCGGCCCGGCCGGTCCGCTTACCTCTCCTATCGGAAGATCGCCCCGCTTCTTGAGCCAGCGCCTTCCATCGCCATAGTTACTCCTTTGCGGCAATCCGCGAGGGCTTCGCTTCACCGCTGTGCATATCGCCTTGTGTCGATCGGGGGAATTTTTTTTCCGCCCCCACGCCGCGAAGATTGACACGTTAGCAATCACTATGATAGAGTGCTATCAGAAGATGAAACGAGGCGGAAGCGGACAGGCTCCGCTTGCGCCCCAGCAGTGGATTCAAACCGATGGAGGTAACCATGAACCTGGTGCGATATACGCCCAATCGTTGGTTCGATTTTCCGATCGACCGGTTCTTCGATGACATCTGGAATCGTACCATCACCGCAACCCCGACGGTTGAAGGCTTCCTGCCGCGCGCGGACATCCGGGAGGAAAAAGATGCGGTCGTGGTGACCGCTGAGCTTCCCGGCGTCGCCAAGGACGACATCTCCGTTGAACTGCAAAACGGTGTGTTGAGCCTGAGCGCGGAGAAAAAATCCGAGCGCAAGGAAGACGGGAACGGGTTCTACCGCTCCGAGCGCGTCTACGGAAACTTCAAGCGCAGCTTCCGGGTGCCCGAAGCGGTGGACAGCGAGAAGATCTCGGCCGAATACGCCAACGGCGTGCTCACGCTGACCCTGCCCAAGCGGCCGGAGGCGGCGCCGAAACAAATCGCAATCGCCGAGAACGGCGATGTGAGGAAAATCGCGACCAAGTAAGGTCGGACAACCCTGAACGACAGGCAACCCGCCAAGGGTTGCTTCATTGAGTTGCTTCATTTGGGGGCGGCACGGATGGCCGCCCCCTTTTTTTTATCCCCGCCCCACAGCGGCCAGGGCCGCCCTTCCCTTCCCGCACCGTATCAATTGCGCGCCGCATTATTCGATCCTTGCAACGGCTCCGCCGCGCTCCCCGCCAGCCTCCCCGCGTATCGCCACCCACCCGGCATCGCCGTATCGGGCGGGATGGGGGATTTGTGCGCGGAGGGCGGCTTCTGCCTGCCCTGGCGCATATCAATTACATGGCCTGTGCCATTGCGAACAGTAGCGCGCTGCCTTTTGAAGCGGCGGCTTTGGTGTGCGGCGCACAAAAAAGCCCTTCCTTGGAGGAAGGGCTTGAAGGGCGTTGGCTCCGCCCAGGCCGCGGGGATTTCTCCCCCGGTCAGAAGATGAACCCGTCCACGATGATCCACAGCACGATGGTGATGATCACGCCGGCCCAGATCGTGCCGGATATGGAGTCCAATGGATTTTTCATGATGGTCTGCCTTTCCTGTTGAATCGATTCGCGCGGGGGCACCGCCGGTCAGCCTCGCCCGGGATCCTGCGGCGCTCAACCCCAGCTCATGTGCCCCGAAGCAGCCATGAAGAACAGCATCGGGATCGACAGCACGGTGTTGATGCGCGAGGCGAGAAACGCCATGCGGGGCTTGCCTCCCAGTTCGGTCGGTCCCTTGCCCTGCTCGGCCGCCGCAATGATCTTCTTTTGATTGGGCCAGATAATGCCCCACACGTTGAACAACATGATGATGCCCAGCACGCCCCCGATGCTGATGGACACGCCTTTTTGCGAGCCCCAGAAACCCGGGCCGATGCTCACATGAAAGTCGATCAACATCAGGATGCCGGCGATCACGGTAACCATGGCGCCCCAGCGAAACCACCACAGGGCGCGGGGCAGCAGCTTGGTGGTCACGTCCTTGCGGGTCGCCGCCTCATCCACGCCGGCCAGGAAAGGCCCTTGCACGAAGTTGAAATAGTACAAAATCCCGATCCAGGTGATGCCGGCGAGGAAGTGCACCAACCGCACCAGGAAAATGTAACCTTGATAACTGATGAGATCCATACGTCTCCCCTTTGAGTAGACTTACAATTGATCGAGACCCCAGCCGCGGGGTGCCCCACGGCTCTGGGGGTAGATCTGACTGGGGGGCCTCCTCTGATCTTGGACCGGATGCAATCCTCGCGCGCGCCCTCCGCCGCCGGTGCGTCCGTCCGGGAGCCAGGGAAGCGGCACGTGGCCATCTTATGCCGGGCCCGTCTTATCTGTCAATTTGCCCCCCCAAAGCCATCGTCCCCCGGGCGTCTCTGCTGCAGGTAGCGGGTCATCTGTTCGATGAGGAAATCACTCTCTGCGCGGGCGATTTTCTTGTAATCGCCGAGAAAGCCTGCCGCCTCGTTGAAAAAGCCGTACACGTCTTCCCACGCGCTGGCTTGCACCTGGTCGAAGAACTCGTGGCTGTTTGCCAGGAAGTCACGGAGCACCGGGAGATTCTTTCGGTTCGAAACCTGAATCTGGCCATACAGGTGCGCATCGCCGCTTAGAATACGGCACAGGATGGCGAACAGCACTCGATACACCGGGCTGCACACCCGGAGAATCCGCTCCAGATCGGCTTTTCGCGTCTGCAGAGTGCGGGCGAACACGATGTTGATGAAGTGGGTCAGACCCTGGATGAATGCCATCGCATCGTCATGGGCTTCGGGCTCCATCTCGACCACGGCCATGCCGTGGCGTTGGAAGAAAGTGCGGTACCAGCCCAGAAAATGGCCCGGACGCGACGGACAGAGCACCACGTTCTGGCCGGCCGGATTGGGCATTGGCCCGAAGAGCGGATGGCAGCCGATCACCCGCGCCGCTGTCTTCAGCATGGCGGCAACCGGCTCGGCCTTGATGGAGGTGAAATCGCTCAAGAGCTGCTCGGGCCGAAGCAGGGGCGCAATGCGCTGAATGACGCCCACGGTTTCCGTGATCGGCACGGTGACGATGATGACGTCCGACTCGGCCACCAAGCCCCCGTATCCTGGATCGTCCGATGGGCCGGCCACCCGAACGCCCTGACCGTCCGACTCGAACAGGCGGCGGAACATACTGCCCATCAGGCCCCTGCCACCGATCAGTCCGATGGTGGCCGGTGGCGCCGCAAGATTTTCTCCAGCGTTCATGGTCGCCTATGCGTGCGGTGCTGTGTGATTGCCCGCTGATTCGCCGCCCCTTTTTCCGGGCCGCCGACAGCGCCGAGCGGGCAAGGAGGGAGAGATTATCGGGGCGCTTGTGCGGAACCGCGAGGCGGCGCCTGCCGGTCGCCTTCCAGGAACTGGACCCAGCGCTCGCTGCGCTCGAAATCCCCCGCCTCCTCCTGCTCGCGCAGGCGGTCGACCATGCGCATAAACTGCTCCTGATCGCCAAGGCGCCGCTTTGCCCTGCGCTCCAGGAACAGCTCCTGCCGCACCCTGATGGCCTCCCAGCTCTCCAGATCGCCCTGACGCTTGTGCCGCTCCCGCTCGCGCCGGAGCCGCTCTACCCTGGCGGGACGTTCGAGCACCGCATCCAGCAGGCGCTCCTGCCGCTGTTCAAAGTCGATTTCCGCCTCTTCGACCTTTCTGTCCACGAAGCTCGGCCCGCTGGCGGCGCACCCGGCGAGGAGGCCCAGCACGATCAACCCCGCCACCCGCCGCCGGCACCGCATCCACGCGCCGGTGTTCCGGCACTGCCTCACAAGCTCCCATTCGCCGTGTAAACGCATCGTGTCGTCCGCTCCTCAACCCGATGATTGCCGTGGGCGGGCAGTCCCGCTGCCGCGCCACCCCTTCCTGCCGCCCGCCCCGCACCTCCTCGGGGCCGCACGGGTACCGCGTGTATCGACGTTGGGTCAGAGCCCCTCCCCCCGATTCCTGCACGGGGAAGCGGAGCATCGCGCCGATGGAAAACGGTCCCGAGGGGCAGGAATGGGTTTCGACGCGAAGCACTCGCCCGCCCATAGTGTCCGTTGTGCGACTCCCGTGCCATTGCGAAGCTTTGCCTCCGCCGGCCCGTGCAAACCAGGGGACCTCGGCGGGGCACCGCCGCCGTTCACCGGCGCAGGTCAGGCGCGGCTGTGCGTTGCAAGCCCAGCCGCGGTGCGTTGGAAAATGATGTTGACAATTTGACGGTAAAAGCGATAGCTAAACGCTTTATCGTATGGCCAACAGGGCCGGCGCGGCAGTGAACGTGACTGGGTTTTTTATGAGTAGTGGCAGAGGCGGTTAGCGGGGGAGGCACTCACGACCCCCTTCCCGGACCGCCGGATGTTCGATGAAAAATTCAGTCCAACAGGCCGGCATCATCGCCGGCGTGTCAGGGGAGGTGAGATAAGCGTCATTGAACACCCCATTGAATGTCCCGGGACAAACGCTGACGTCCCAACCCAAAGGGCCGGTTCGGTACAGGCTGAGTTCCTTCTCCGGCCAATACGAAACCCCTTACATCGAACACTGGGTGCTGCAACTGCACGGGGTGTCGTCTGACAGAATCGATCACCCCGATGCGCTCAATGCCACCCTCGATCAGGTGGTCGCGGACCTGGATCTGACCCAAGTCACCGCTCACTCCCACTACTTCGGGCCCGGTGTGAGCACCGTGATCATACTCTCCGAATCGCACCTGTCCGCTCATACGTGGCCGGAACTGGGGTACCTGCACCTGGACCTCGTCACCTGCGTCAGGAAGCTGACGGCCGATAAGCTCCAGGCCGTGCTCCGTGCCGCATTCGCGCCGCAAGAAGTCGTGGTGGCGCAATTGGTGTATTGAACGGCCTCCCCCCTAGACCGGCCAGCCTGCCTTCAATGCCTGACGACTGGTTCCAGGAAAATCATACGCCGTACGCCGGGTTGACTCTGGCGGTGGGCGAGCGTCTCCACGATCAACACAGCGCGTATCAGCACATCGAGGTGCTGCAAACGCTGGAATACGGCCGGATGCTGGTATTGGACGGCTTCGTGATGCTCACGGAACGCGACGAGTTCGTCTATCACGAGATGCTGGTCCATCCCGCCCTGCTCACCCATCCGGAGCCCCGCCGTGTGCTTATCATCGGTGGAGGAGACGGCGGCAGCGTGCGCGAGGTGCTCAGGCACGAGACGGTGGAACGGGTAGAATTGGTCGAGATCGACGAGGAGGTCGTCAAGACCTGCCGCCGCTACTTCCCGGCGCTCACCCGCGGTCTCGACGACGCGCGCGTGAGCCTGCACTGCAAGGACGGCTTCGATTACCTCGACGACCATCCCGACGCCTACGACGTCATCCTGGTCGATTCCATCGATCCGGTGGGAGAAGCTGCCAAACTGTTCACCACCTCATTTTACCGGAAAGTCAAGGCTGCCCTGAAAAACGGCGGCAGCGCGGTGTTCCAAACCGAGTCTCCCTTCTACAATCCCGAAGTGGTGGCGCAGGTATCGCGGAGACTGCGAATGCTGTTCGCCAATGTGGCGCCTTACCTGGCGCACATTCCCACCTATCCTTCCGGGCTGTGGAGCTTCACGTTCGCCTCGCAGACCGTCGACCCCCTCACCAGCGAGCTGCACGCAAAACCGGCCCTGCTCGCCGAGCTGAAGTACCTCAACCCCGGCGTGTGCAAAGCCGCGTTCGCGCTGCCCAATTACATCCGCGCGCATCTGGCCAAGTGAAGGTCGGGTTCGCCGTGGGCCGCTTCGGCCGCTAATTGTTTGACATCGTTCATATTTCCGGCTAGCCAGGGAGAAGCGGTGGGGTGGCTCCCGGCCACTCCAGCGGTGAGAAGGGTGGCCGGTTGCCATGATCGCGCGACCGCCGCGCGCATGGCGCCACCCTGCTAAGGAGAGGCGCGCCCATGGTCGACATCACCAACGCAACCGTCAGCGGGTACTACGCCGCCCTGATCACGCACCCGGGCTATTACTACCTCTACGCCCTATACTTCGATTACCCCATCAACAATGCCTGGTTCAAGCGGCGGGAATACGCGGCCCTCATACAGGAACGGCTGCGCACCATTCAGCCCCTGCTGGCGCTCGTGCAACCCTACCGCAAGAGCCCGGCCCTGCGTCTGTTCACCGAGCGCGAGAGCCGGGACCGCTTTCCGCCCGAGCGGGTGAACGAGGCCTGGCGGCAGTTGCGCAACCTGATCGAGCGCGTGGGGCCGCCCCCTGGCTGGCCGGACGGGCCGCCTCCCCCCGAACCCACCTACCGGTGGCGACTGCCCCGGGCGGCCAGGAAGCGCAATCGCCACGGGAACGCCGGAATACCCGTGGAGCCGGAATCCGCCGCCAAGGCGCGGGCCGCATACTTGCCCCAGTCGCCGGTGGACTATACCCAGGACGGATAGGGAGGAAAGGTTGGGCTGGCCAGGGCATGGCGCGCTCGCGATGGAGCGGAATGAATCCGGCCGGCACAAGCGCACCGCGGCGGCACAGTTCCCACGCGGGGTCGATTGGGGATGGCCCTCTCCAGCGTTAGAAGGCCTGTGATTAACGGTAAAACAGGGGGGGGGGAACGGAAACGCTTCGACTCTCGCGTTTCTTCCCCCGCATCTGCTTTTTTTGAATAAATCACACGCCTTCTAAAGCAACCGTGCGCCCTGCCAGCCTTGCGCCAGCAGGGCGGCTGCCAGCAGCAGGCCGTAGGTGCCGTGCAGGGCCGCTGTGCTTCGCAGCGCCAGATGCAGCCTGTCGCGGTCGCCTTCGGCGGGCAAAAGCCGCAAGGCACGGATCGCCAGCGGCAGGGTCAGCCAAGGCAGCAGCACCCAGGCCGTGCTCCAGCCGGCGGCCAGCGCCACCAGCGGGCTGAGGTAGGCCAGAGCGGCCAGCGCCTTGTATGCGGAGCGCACCGGCCCAGCGCCGAACACGGTGACGAGCGTACGGCGGCCGATGAGGCGATCCTCCTCGGCGTCGCGCATGTTATTGGCGACCAGAATAGCCGTGACCAGGGCCCCGACGGGCAGGGAGTGCCACAGCGCCAGGGCCTGCCACTGCGTGGTCTGCACGTAGACGGTGCTCATCACCATCCCCGGC
>JACZVE010000161.1:6532-7084 GCA_022572825.1 SAR324 cluster bacterium | reverse complement strand
TTGCAGATCGAGTACAGCTTGATCGAGTGCACGGTGGAGCGCGAGCTGCTGCCCATGGCGCGCGCGTTCGGCCTCGCCGTGACGCCCTGGGGCGTGATCGGTGGGGGCGTGCTCGGCGGCAGGTACGACACGGCGGCCGATCCCATGGCAGTCGCGGACAGCAGGCGAGCCGCCAGGAACGCCACGCGCATCACGGAGCGCAACCTTCAGATCGCCCGCAAGGCGCGCGAAATCGCCCAGGCGATCGGGCGCTCACCGGCCCAGGTGGCGCTCAACTGGTGCCTGTCCCGGCCCAACGTGATTGTTATCCCCAAGACCAACAGCGTGGCCCGGACCGTGGAGAATTGCGCGGCCTCCGGCTGGTCGCTCACCGCCGCGCAGGTGGCGGCCTTGGAACAAGCTTTTCCATTGTAGCCATTCGATCGCGACGCTGGAGATACGTTCTGCGGCTGCATTTCCCAATGGTTTTAGGTCCGCCTTCCCCTCCTCATGCCCAGTGCAGGCACGATGGCAATCAACGAGATGACCGCTGCAACCAGGAAGAATCGTCGG
>JACZVE010000161.1:0-6522 GCA_022572825.1 SAR324 cluster bacterium | reverse complement strand
GCGATCGGGCGCTCACCGGCCCAGGTGGCGCTCAACTGGGTGCTACGACAGCCGGGACAGTTCATTCCCATCCTCGGCGTCCGCACGGAAAGCCAGCTTCGCGAAAATCTGCGGTGCCTGGCGTTTACCCTCGGCGATGACCACCTGCGCCAACTCGACGAGGCGAGCCGCATCGACCTGGGATTCCCCCTCGATTACCTCGTCAACCCGCCGCCCGAAATAATGGACGTGCGCTGGGGCGGCACGCAACGGCTGCTGGACAACCACCACCCCGGCGTTCCGCTGCCGCGGAAGTGAACCGCAAACCGCTATAGGCACAGGTATACCCTGTTGAGACCTCTGCAATAATCAGATCCGCGGATTTCGGGGGTTCCACGGAGTTCAAATCAAACGGCTAAAGACTATTGATGAGATTGGGCATCAGGCGGGAAGCGCCTCCGTGTGCAGGTACTCGTGCAGGTGGACGATGGTCTGCTGCTCGTCGATGAACACCACCCCATAGCCCGCCGGCTCGAGATTCTTGGGCACGGGAGCGGTGGTCTCCAGGTCCAAGGCGACCTGATGGTTGGTGCTGCGCATGGCGGAGATGGGGATGCCCCGCCAGCTTCCCGCGATGGGGCGATGGACGTGGCCGAAAAAGAGGTGACGGATATTGGGGTACCCGCCGAGCAGTTCGGCAAAGGGCGCATCGTCGCGCATGGTCATGCGGTCCATGGAAGGGATGCCGATGGCAAACGGCGGATGGTGCATGAACAGATACACCGGCCGCGCGCCCGCCTCGTCCAACTGCTCGCGCAGCCAGCCCAGGCGCTTGCCGCAATACGAGCCCCAGTGGACCCCCGGCTCGTGCGTGTCGAGCAGGATCACCCGGCCCTCGGCGGTCGCTACCGTGGATTGCACGAAGCCGTGCGCATCGAGCGGGCTATCGGGGAAGACGGCAGTGAAGTTGTGCCGGTCGTCGTGGTTGCCCACCATGAGCCGGTACGGCAAGGCCAAGGGGTCGAGACAAGCGCGCAGCGCCTCGTACTCTGACACCGATCCGCCGTTTACGAGGTCCCCGCTGATCACACAGAGTGCCGCATCGCCGTGCTCGGCATTGATGCTGGCGATCGCCGCCTGCAAGCGTGCCTTGGGATCCAGGCCGAACAGGCGCTCGCCGGATGATACGATGTGGGTGTCCGTCAGGTGAATCAGCTTCATCGCCGCGCAATGCCTCTCGTCAGGAAGGTTGACCCGCGCTGTTCGCGCCGGCGGGCACGCACCAGGCGTCGCCGGCAGGCATGCCAACGGCCGGGCGGCCCCCTCGGGCACAAGCTCAGCGCAACCGTACCACGTCCGCCTCCGCAAAGATGGCACCGACGGACAGACCCAGGGCCGGCGATTCGTAGAGCTGCGGCGGCACGCTGATATCGGCCAAGTAAAGTTCGCCCACACAGCCCGCGACCTCGCCCTTGCGCAGGCCTTCCTTGGGCAGGGCCAGGGTCATCGTTGCCGTGGCGCGGATGGCGGGGTCGTGCAGGGTGCCCGTGCCGGCGTCGACACCGGAAGGGACGTCCAGGGACAGCACCGGCGCCGCCTGTTGGTTGGCCCAGCGGATTAAATCGGCCGCCGGGCCGCGCGGCGCGCCGCGCAGGCTGTAGCCGATCAGGCCATCCAGGATCAGCGAGGGAGGCACGCTGTCCGGCGCCTGTGCCGCGGGGAGCACCGGCACCCCAATTCTGCGCAGGATGTCCAGTTGGTGCGCCGGGATCGGCGTGAACGCCTGGTCCGGATCGGGGATCAGCACGACGAGCCGCGCACCCCAGCCGTGCAGGCGCCGTGCGGCCACCATCGCCCCACCGCCGTTTCCCCCCGTGCCGGCAATGGCCGTGATGGGCTTGCCGAGGGGATTCCCCTCGAGAAAACGCACGCGGGCCAGATGGGCCAGGTTGCGGCCGGCGTTCTCCATCATCTGGATCAGCTCGATGCGGTAATCCTCCACCATCGCGCGGTCCACCTCGATCATTTGCGGCGTCGTCACACTAGGCACGCCATCCGCATAGCTGGGCAGGTTCATGGCAGGCTCCTTCGAGGCGACGATGTATCGATATTTGCAAGCAGCGCTGTTTCACGGTCCGCCGAAGGCAAAATCAATCTCGCATTTATAGCGCGACCCAACACTAACGGCCCTTTATAGCGGCGGCGATCCAGTCCAGCCAGCGACGGGGATCGCGGTGCTTCGGCATCCAATCCAGCGTCCAGGTTTCCGGGAACGCGCAGGATTGCCCGGGGCCGAGGTCGTGCAGCGGGCTGTGCACCTCGAGCTCGAAGTAGGGGAACTCGCCCGAGTCATAGACCTCCACATCGCAACCGTGGGGATACGCCGCACCTGGATCGGCCTCGAATCGCTTCAGGTACGCCAGCCAGCGGTCGCCACCCACCTCCAGCAGCCCCAGCAGCCAGCCGGCCCGGCTGTCCGTGCCGTACTTGAAGGGCTCCACCTCGCGGCAGGTGACCGTCGCCAGCCCATCGTGGGGCTGGACGTAGCGGGCCATCACCTGCGCTGACTGCCCCTCGCTCTCGTAGGCCTTAACGCCGCCCGCAAAGCCCGAGTCGGCCGACGTGGGAAGAATGGCCAGGCCCGGGCCGCGCACTTGCGTGACATCCCAAATGCCCCATTGGAACGGGCGATGCGAGCGATTGATCAGCCCTTGCCGGAGTGTTACACGGCCCGTATCGTCCACCGTCACGGCGCGCGAAAGCTGCGCGCCCGTTTCTCGGCAGACGGGGCTTGTCAGCGTCACCGTGTCCGCCCCCGGTGCTTCTTCCACGGCGACGTCATAGCTGCCGCTGTCCAGATCCAGGAATGGCAGCGCTTCCGTCCAACGTGCCTGCGGCGCCAACCAGGTTTTGTAGCCCCCATAGTGCAGCCAGCCCAACTCCTTCTTCGCCCGCACCACGTCGGAATAGGCGGCGGCATCGATCGTCCTGCCGTGCATTTGCGCCAGCGTGAACATAACCTCCACGCCGTCCAGGCACAGACTGATGACGCGCCCGCCGATATCCGGTGCGATGACCAGGCTCACGCGGCCCCGTGACAGGCGCACACCCCGCCAACCCAGATAGTCGATCCACTCGGCGCTCACGGGTGCCTCCCAGCCTCTGGGTAAAACCTCATTCCGTGGCCTCTTCTCCGAATGCGGAGCGGGGCAGCCTCCCCTCTTGTCGGCAGATACAATCATTCTGCGCGGCGCGTCCGGCTGAAGCCGATCAGTGGCAGGGCCTCCACCCCGATGAAAATACTGGGCCGATTGGGCGGATTTCCCGCGCGAAATATTAGCGAGACGCTTTCCAGGAATCCACGTAAGAGGGGTCTTCCACCCCCGCCGGCAGGGGCGCGACCTCCAGTCCGTCGCGGGCATCCACCATCACGGCGTACTCGTCCGTTGCGGTGCGGCCGGGTTTGAGCGCACCCTCCAACGCCTTGGGATGCGGCCCGTGCGGGAAGCCGGAGGGATGGAAGGTGAGCATGCCGGGCGCAATGTTGTCGCGGCTGAAGAAGTCTCCCTTGTGGTAGAAAATCACCTCGTCGAAGTCATCGTTGTTGTGGAAGAAGGGCACCTTCAGCGCTCCGGGATCGCTCTCCAACGGGCGCGGGCAGAAGGAGCACACCACGAACCGGTCGGCCACGAACGTCGTGTGCACCGACGGCGGAAGGTGGTAGCGGTGGCTCATCACGGGCCGGATATCCCGCACGTTGAGGCGCACGACCGCCAAATTGCCGTGCCAGCCCACGGCATCCAGCGGATTGTAGGGATACGTCACCGTGGAGACCCGATTATGCCGCTTGATGCGGACGCTCCAGGGATGGTCTGTCTGCTGCGCGGCGAACTGCTCGTCGATCTTCGGCGTGTCCAGCACCGCCGGATCGAAGATCGCCTGTTGGCCGAGCATCCCCTTATCCGGCAAGCCGTACCCCTCGTTGGTCGCCTCGATGAGCAGACAGGTGGCCGGCCCGGCAAACTCGGTGCGCCACATCGTGCCGCGGGGTACCATCACGTAATCACCCTCGCAAATGGCCAGGCGCCCAAAATCGCAATAGAAATCGCCGGCGCCCTCGTGCACGAAGATCAGCTCGTCCCCGTCCGCATTTCGCGCCAGGGTCTGCATGCGGCCGCTTGTGCGCCAGATCCGGTAGCGCAGGTGGGCGTTGTGAAGGAGCAGTTGCGCATCCCACGGACAGGGAGTTCGCGCGGTAATCTTCCTCAGATCGAAGGCCCGCGGGCGCAGCGGCCCTTCCCAGCCGCTCCAGCCCGTGGGCGGATGGCGGTGGTACATATGCGTGACGGGTCCGTAGAAGCCGTCCCGGCCCAGTTCCCGCTCGTAGGTGCCCTCGGGCAGGTCCGTGTGCGCCTGTCGTGAAGAGACCCCTTCAATCTTCGGAAACGAGATCCAGCGTTTCATGATGTCCGCTCCCCCCGATGTTGAACCCGCCGGTCGGCGCTCCCGCAAATGTCCAGGGCCGCAAGCCCGTGCCGGTGGTTATCCGTACCTCCGGTAATCTATACCTCGGGTATCCGTACCTCGGGTACCCGTGCCTCGGTTATCTGTAACTCCGCAGCGAGATTCGCGTTACCGGAGCAGCGCAAGATTGCAACATGAGACCTCTGCAAAAATCAAATCCGCAGATTTCGCCGATTTAACAGATTTCAAATTAAACGGCTAAAGACATTGATGAATCCGTGCATCAGGCGCTAAGCCAAATTCAGGACTCAACCGGCGAAAATGAAGCGGCGATAAAACCTTACCCGCTCCCTTCGGCATCCATCGCCACTGGCGCGATGCTCCCGCCCTCCGTCCATGAATCGGGGGGAGGGATTCTGACGCGAGGGCATTCTTACACCAGGTCTGCGAAGCTAACGGGATAGCCACCTGATAAAAAATTCTGCATAATCCGCTCAATCCGTGGAAATAAGCGACTGCATCGCCATAATAGTGTGGTCCCCGCCCGCCCCTTGAACATACCTCGCTGCAATCTTTCTCCACAACTTCTTCACAATCAGTCCTGGATTGAGGTGATATGTTTGTATCCGCAAGCCTAATCATTCTCGTTCATGTGAAATGAAGTACATCAAGTAACTCGATCTTTAATGCTGGCCAAGGCGGAAGATTGCCGGCGGGACATTGCGGCGAACAGACCGTTTAACCGGCTGCGGCACGTGTCCACCCCGTTGGGGGGATCAGGGTCGCCTTAATCTGGGATTACGTCCTGATGCCCGCCGCCCGATCGCCTGGGACCACCACAGACACCGGGTCGGTCGTCGTCGTTATATCTGCCGGCGGGCGCAACGGAACATCGCCGGGCGCATGCCGTTGCAAGTATTTAGAGCGTTCCGGAGGGAAACGCGCACTCAGGCCCCGGTCCTGTCCCATTAATTCCGTAAGCGTTTCCGAACGCCCGCGTTTCTCGCTGGGGGGTCATCGTTCTGCGATCCGGAACCCACAGCTTTGAGGAACATCCGGCATGTCGAAATTGCCTCTTATCAGCCGCTTTCCCTTTTTTCCCGCGCTGCTGACGGCGTCCGTGCTGCTGCTGGCGCTGGCCTCGCGTCCGGCGGGCGCGCAGGAGCGTGTCGTGCTCCAATTGCGCTGGGAGCATCAGTTCCAGTTCGCCGGGTTCTATGCCGCCCAGTGGGAGGGCTATTTCCGGGAAGCGGGGTTGGAGGTCGAAATCCGATCCGCCGTGAAGCCGGACGGCAAGGTGATGAGCGCTCTCAAGGAGGTAGCCGAGGGCCGCGCGCACTTCGGCATCGGGAGCCCCGACATTCTGCTGGCTCGGGACCGCGGGGTGCCCCTGGTGGTGCTGGCGGTGCTCGCCCAGCAGAGTCCCGTAATTGTCATTGCGCGAGCCGCCCTCAATGTGAGGAAGCCGGCCGACCTGGCCGGGCTGCGGGTGCGCCGCGTCCCGTCGGACCGCGCTGATGCCGAATTCCAGGCGATGCTGCGGACGGCGGGCGTCGACCTTTCGCAAATCCGGCACAGCACGATGCCCTATTACCGGACTTCGATCTACAAGGAATTGGCCCAGGGCACCCTCGACGCGGTCGTGACCTATTCCCTCACCGGACTTTGGCATGCGGAGCGCTTTGGGCTCCAAGTCAGCACGTTGCGCCCCGCCTCCTATGGCGTGGACTTCTACGGCGACTCGATTTTTACGGTCGAGCAACTGGTGCGCGAGCGGCCGCAGCTTGTCGAGCGCTTCCTGCAGGCCAGCCTGCGGGGTTGGCGCTACGCCCTGGATCACCCTGAGGAGATCGCCGACCGCATTGCCGCCGAATTGCCCCGATACTACCCGCCCGCCGGCGAAGAAAGGCGCGAATTCAACCGGGCCCAGATCGCGGAAGTCACGCGGCTCTCCCATTACCCCATTATTGAACTGGGGCACATAAACCCGGAACGCTGGCGGCGGATGCACCAAACCCTGATGCGGTCGGGTCTGGTTCAGAACGAGCTGGATCTGGATTCCCTGATATACGACCCCCA
>JACZVE010000160.1:5340-7111 GCA_022572825.1 SAR324 cluster bacterium | reverse complement strand
ACTGCTACGGTGTGAAGCAGCAAATGGGTTTGGTCCCGCCCTGCATTTGAAAGCGCTTCCTGATGACACGGATCGCACTCATCCAGCAGCATGTTTCACCCGACAAGCAGGCCAACATCGAGCGTGGTCTCGATGCGCTGCGCCGGGCCGGCGCCGAGGGCGCCGGTTTGGCTTGCTTCGCCGAACTGGCCTTCGAGCGCTTTCATCCGCAACGACGCGCCGAGGGAAACGTGGCAGCGCTTGCGGAAACCGTTCCCGGACCGACCACCGATGCGTTCCGCGCGCTGGCCCGCGAATGGGGCGCCAAGCGGGTTTATCTGGCGCCCGGCGGCTGGGGCAACGGCCATGGCGGGGCGTGCCGCAACGCCACCGGCATCCAAAGGGCCCGGGTCTGCGTCTGCCTGATGGCCATGCAGGGGCTCGGCAAGCCCGGCGTCAACATGGGCAATCTGCAGTGGGGCTGCCCGCTCGACTTCAACTTCTATTTCCCGGGCTATGCCGACGGCGGCATGTCGGGCGACCTGGAGAACACCGCCATGCCGGTGGAGCTGTACCAGCGCATGCCGCAACTGCCGACGATGAACACGCCGTTCCAGAAGATTCCGCGCATCTACCTGCCCGAGGCGATCCTCGACGGCAAGGCCGAGGGGTATGCGTGGGTCGGCAAGTCCATCGAGCACCAGTTCGCCAAGTTCACCTACCCGGCGCCCGGCCACGCACGGGTCGCCATGCTGTACAAATACGGCGGCTCGATCCTGTCCACCATGAACAACACCAACCGCCATGTGAAGATGTACCAGTCGGCGAATCTCGAGTTCGTGGTCAACCAGTCGATCTGGAACGAGGGCGAGGCTTTGTTCGGCGATATTCTGCTGCCCGCCTGCACCAATTTCGAGCGCACCGACATCAGCGAGTGGGCCGGGCTCGGCGGCTACGGGCACCACGGCCAGCAACAGCTCAACCACCGGGTCATCATCTTCCAGGCGCCGGCGATCGCGCCGATGCCGATCACCTTCCTCACGCGGGTGCGCCGCCCGAGATGCTGCACCGCCTCGAGCACACGGTGCGCTACATGGAGAACTGGGTGGGCCATCAGCGCCGGGACGAGTACTGGCAGTCGGGCTCGGTGGTGCCGCTGTACGGGCAATTCGGCTGCCCGGTGTACATCGTCGGAGGCGCGGCCGATCCCGGCTATGCCCTCACCGTACCCCGTCTGCTGGAAAACCTGGCGGTCCCGGTCAAGGGTCTCTTCGGTGCATGGGCCCACAAGTACCCGCACTTCGCCATGCCGGGGCCGTCCATCGGCTTTTTGCAGGAGGCCCTGCGCTGGTTCGACCGCTGGCTGAAAGGCCGGGACAACGGGATCGATACGGAGCCGGCTTTTCGCGCCTTCCTGCACGAGTACATGCCGCCCAAGGCGTACATGCCCGAAAAGGAAGGCCGCTGGGTGGAAGAACCTGGCTGGCCCTCGCCCAACATACAATCGCGCACGCTCGTGCTGAACAGGGAGGGTTTGCGCCCACAGGGCGGAGCGGAATTACCCGTGCAGGTGCACACGCCCCAATCGGTGGGGCTGGACGCCGGAGAATGGATGCCGTGGCTGGCATTCGGCGAGCAGGCCGAGCTGCCCGGCGACCAAAGGGCCGATGACGGCCGCTCGCTAACGTTCGATTCGGAGCCTTTGGACGAGCGCCTGGAAATTCTGGGCACGCCTTCGGCCACTCTCGAGCTGTCATCCGACAAACCCGTGGCGATGGTGGTGGCGCGCCTT
>JACZVE010000160.1:0-5330 GCA_022572825.1 SAR324 cluster bacterium | reverse complement strand
GCCCCGGACGGCACCCCCGTGCGCGTGACGTACGGCGCCCTCAACCTCACCCGCCGCAAGGGGCTGGAACGTCCCGAACCGCTGCAGCCCGGCAGGCGCTACCGGGTGGAGGTGCCGCTCTATCTGGCGGCCTATGCCTTCGGCGCGGGCCATCGCCTCCGTCTGGCCCTTTCGACCACCTACTGGCCCATCGTCTGGCCCCCGCCGGAGGCCGCCACGCTGACCCTGTATACCGGCGCCAGCTCGCTGAGCCTTCCGCTCCGTCCGCCGCGCGCCGAGGACGCCCACGTGCGCCCGTTCGAGGAACCGCAGACCGCCCCGCCGCTGGCCCGCACCGTGCTCCAGCCCCCACGCCTGCACCGCAAGGTGATACGCGATCTGGCGACGGGCGAGGCAACGCTTTGCCACCTCGACGATGGCGGGGTCTACCGGCTGGACGAAAACGGCCTGGAATGCGCCGTGCGGACGCAACGGCGCCTTGTCATCCGCGACGAGGATCCGCTCTCCGCGCGGGTGGCAGTGGAATGGACCTGGGCCTTTCAGCGCGGCGCCTGGAAGACCCGCGGCGAAGTACGGGCAAACGTGTGGTGCACCCGCGAGACTTTCGAGTTCGACGGCAGCGTGAGGGCGTTTGAAGACGATGCGCTGATTTTCTCCAAAGACTGGAAAAACAGCATCCGCCGCGATCTGCTCTAACCCCACTGCTGCTTGACACCGTCCCTGTCGATCTCGCCGCCGCCGGTGCGGGGCAGCGCCTCGGTAAAGAGCACCGCCTTGGGCCGCTTGTAGCGCGCGATCTTGCCGCCCACGTAATCGATGATCTGCTGGTCGCTGAGGCCGTGGCCGGCGGGCGCCTCCACCACTGCGCGGATGGCCTCGCCCCACTGCGGGTCGGGCACGCCGAACACGCAGACGGCCCGCACGGCGTCGATCTCCATGATCACCGATTCCACCTCCGCGGGGTACACGTTTTCTCCCCCCGGCTTGATGAGCTCCTTCTCGGGCTTGCGTCCGACGTAGTGCAGGTAGCCGTCCTCGTCGAAGCGGCCCACGTCCCCGGTATGGTGCCAGCCGCCGCGAAAGGTGTGCTCGTTCACCTCCGGCTGACCGTAGTAGCCGGCAAACACCAGCGGACCGCGCACAACGATCTCCCCGGGCGTGTTCACCGGCACCTCGCGGTCGAAATCGTCCACCAGCTTGACGCGGCACAGCGGGGCAGGACGGCCCGCGGCGCCCGGTCGCTCCGCGTAGGGCTGCAGCGTGACGAACCCCGTGGTCTCCGACTGTCCGAAGCCGGTCCAGAATTTGGCGTTGGTGCGCTCGTGCAGGCGCTGGATGGTATCCGGGGTTTCCAGCCCGGAAACGAGGCGCAGGGAGGCCAGTTTGCTGCCGGCCTCCTCGGCGGCATTGAGCAGGTTGAGCAGCACCGGCGGAAAGTCCGAGATGTGCGTGCCGCCGTGCTCGTCGATAAGCCGCACCGCCTCGGCCGCGTCGTAGCGGCTCATCACCACGTTGCAGCCCCCCGCGTGCATGACGGCCAGGGCCGTGCCCAGCGCCGCGATGTGATACAGGGGCAGGGCGACGATATTGACGTCGCTCTCGCCGATGCCCATTACGGCCATGGTCTGCAGGTTGGACGCCAGGATGTTGGCGTGGGTGAGCACCGCTCCCCGCGGGATGATGTCCACGGCGGCGGTGGAAATGACGCAAAAGGGGTCCTCCGCGGCGACCGCGGGGGGTTCGCCGCCCCGGCCTTCGCTGTACAGCGCCTCGAAGGGCTGCAGGCCCGGCGCGGCCTTGGCGCCGAACTGGTACCAGTGGGGAATGTCCGCTCGCGTGGCGGGCCAGTCGCCCACCTGCTCCAAGCTGGCGTCGTCCACAACCATCATGCGGGGCTGGGCACGCTCCAGGACGCGGCCGACCTCCTCGGGCGACAGCCGCCAGTTGATGGGGTAGGCAAGGATGCCCTGCCGCGCACAGGCGCCGTACAACTCCAGATAGGCCGGATTGTTTTGCGCCAGCACGCAGATGCGCTCGCCTTTCGCGATGCCCTTGGCGGCAAGGCCCTCGGCCAGCCGATCGACGCGCCGCAGAAGCTCGCGGAAGCTAAGGCGGCCCGCTCCGTGCCCGCCTCCGTGAATCACTGCCGTGCGCCGGCCATGCACCGAAGCATTGCGCACGAGCATGTCATAGACCGTGAATCCGGCAACACTCATTTCCGCTCTCCCTGAGGACCGCTGGCATCACCTATAGCAACGGTGGCCGGGGGTCTGCAATCGGGGGCGGCGCGCGCGACAGCCTGCGCCCGGTCATCCGCCCGGCGTGTACCGCAGCAGCTCTTTTTCGCGCAGCCGCTTGATCTGCTCGCGGGTGAGGGTGTTGTTGAGCCGGATGCGCGCCTCCTCGCCGGGACCCCGGAACTGGCCGCGCAGGAGAAAGCGGCCTTCGGCCATTGGCGTGCAGGACAACGCTTCCAACATCATCCGCATGGGGTGCTTGTGAAGCTGAAAACGCAGCTGCAGGAAGCCCCGCTCGCCCAGGGGCTCCTCCACGACCAACGACGCGCCCCCGTAACTGATGTCCACCAGCCGGCCTTCGCCCTGGCGCAGCTTGCGTGCGGTGTTGCCCCCGCTCCGGCGCCGCCCCAATTGAGAGCGGTCCAGATATTGGTAGGCAACGGGCAGGTCCACCGAGAGGCGAAAGGCGGCACGGTGTTCGGACTGTGTATCGCGGAAGGCGTGCCGGGCGCGGACGGCTTGGAAGTCCTTCTCGTCGATGGGCTCAAGAGTGACCCGAAACAAGGCCTCGCCCTCCTGCTCCCGCCAGTACAGCAGCAGCACCCGCGGGTGCTCGCTGAGCATTCGGTAGATCTCCTTTTGGTAGGGGAGGTTGATCAGCAGGTACTCCTCGCTCACCCCGAACAACCCGCAGTACAGATCCAACTTTTCCGCGCCGATGGTGGCAACCAGCCGCACGCGCAGATCGCGCAACAGCTGTCGGCTGGAGACCAGGTCCAGTTCCGGGTTCATCACGTTGAGGTGCAGCGTGCGGCGCAGCGTTGCCAGGTCGACCAGTTCCTCCTCGGAACCCTCGGTGACCAGGCGCTCCACGGCCGCCTCGAAGGCGTGAGCATCGCGCACAAGCTCGAACTCGTCCTTCAATCCGCTGAAGCGCAGCAAGCGGCTCAGCACGGCCCGCACCGGCGGTTCCATGTGCCGCTCGCTGGAGATGCGGTCGAAGCTGCGGCGCCGGCGGCGGGAACGGGCCCACTGCTGAATCCAAAGTTGCGCCAGCACAGTCAGCAGGATGGTCAGGCTCAGCAGAATCACGAGAATGACGATGTTGCGCACCACTTCAGGCGTCAGCTCCGGAAAGCGGAAGAAGCTCAGGTCGGATAGTGGCGATTTTTCCATGGCGGACGATCCGCCGCCGGCGAACCGGTCGGCATTCCACACCCAGGCGGCCCCGCGGTACAATTGCCCCTGGCGTGGGGGCTCGCGGCTAATCTTCGAACGCGCTGGGCAGGAGATTGAACGGCAGCAGCTTGATCAGCACCGGAAGAATGATTCCCCCTCCCGGCAAGGCGAAGATGGCCAGAGCCGGAATGGTCTTGAGAACGTCGATCAGTTGCTGCCGCACCTTGCTTTTTTCCTCGGGCGTCAGGCTCGTGTGCGTGGATTTGATCAGCAGGTTGTACAGCGTCTTGGTCTCTCGAATTTCCGTCACAACACGATGCAGGTTTTTCCGGATCGCCGTCGTAGCCTGCCGGCGAAGATTTTCGCTGAGATGAAAGATAAGGGGGCGATCCTTGAAGGCTGGCAGGCTGTCTTCCTGGTTCAGTATGAACACTTCAAGGGCCACCATACTCTGATTCAGTTCCTCCTCCCACAACTCCAGCTTTCCGACAACCTCCATGACAAATCGCTCTTCCTCCGCGCTCAGATCGCGATCCACCAGTATGGTCATCAGCGTCGCTTCCAGCATGAAGCGCCGCACCAGCCAGGGCGCGGGCTGGATATGGATCTCCTCCAGCGTTATGCCCCGCTTCAATTCGCGGCGCAGCACCGCCACACGGTTGCGGGACAGGCCCGAGGACTTGAGGAACCATTGGATCAGGCGCCGCTCGGCCGGTACGACCTCGCCGCTGGAGGTGGCGGCGGCAATCATCAGGCGGATCAACAGTTGGCGCTGCTGGAGCTGCTGCTGCGAGAGCTGCTGCAGATGCTCCGCTTCACGCTCCGGCTCCACCAGCATGCGCCGCTGCCACATCATGCAAGAATGCAGATCGAGGAACAGGAAGCTGTTGTAGTAGATGCCCGGAAGCTGAAAGGCTTCGGTGCCTTGGCCGAGCCGCCGGCGGATTTCCTGCTCGAATCGCTGGCCGCGGTCCTGCCGCCGCAAGGATTGTGGCCAGCGCAACAGGGCCCACGGGCGCGCGGCGCGCGACTGCGAGGCATGCGTGAAGTATTCCACTGCGCAGTTTAACGCGGGTTGAAAATGGTCCCGCTCGTCGGATAGCCCACTGAGAAGATAGTGGCGGTCTGCCACCAGGCAGGCAAAAAGCGATTCCAGAAATATCAGGTGCACCCGCTCCCGGGGGTCCATAAAGCGGGCACCGGGGTAATCTATCGTCGGAAAGGGCAGGCCCATGGGAAACCCGTACAACAGTCCGGTGGGCTGCAGAAAATAATAGATGGCCTCGTCCAGCTCGTGATGCAGCCCTGTCTCCTCCAACACCTTCACACCGGCGGAAGGCAGATCATTATCGAAGGGCAGTGCCTCGCGAAATGCGGTATACTTTTGCAGCCAACCTTTCCGGTTGAAGTTCATGGCTGGCGCTCCGATCTTGCGTTGCTGGAGCAACGGCAGGGAGGCTCCCGCAAGTTCATATAGTACAATCCCTGATGATAATCATCTTACTCCCTTCGTAATCGTATCGCAGAAGCTCGGGAGCCTATTCGTGCTCCCGGTCAGGCCTTTGACGGCCGGGTGCCTCGCGTCGGACATGCGCGCAGCGTTTTCAACGGAGTTTTCTCAGTTAAAACACGCCGCTGAAACGACAGGTTAAAATAGCAGCTCGAGGCCTTCGCAAAAATCAAATCCGCAGCTTTCGCGGATTTTCGGGAATATCCGTTAAGCGGCTCAAGATATTGATGAATTCTCGCATTAGGCGGTGCGCCCAATGCGGAACTCAACCTGCTGAAATAAGGTCGTATTATGGAAATTCAGCGTGAACTGCGCAATCGGTGGAGAAAATAGGGACGGGATCGCCATTTTTGCCGATGTTTAGGGTTGTGTCCCATTAATCCCGCGCGAATTACGATCAATAG
>JACZVE010000159.1 GCA_022572825.1 SAR324 cluster bacterium | reverse complement strand
GATTTGGCTGGGCGTGCAACCCCAGGTGAAAGCCGATTTTTACGATGTCGAAAAGGAGTCGGTAAAACTGGCCGAACTTTTGGAGAACGAATACCCCGGTCTAACTCTAATCAAGTCCTTCTCGAAACCCCGCTTGATGCGGCTTAACGACAAGAATGCAATCAAGGAGTTCGTCATAGCAACCGCTTTGGCGGGATTAGTGATGTTGGTGTTCATGGCCGAACTGAGCGGGACGATCATCGCCCTGGCCATTCTTCCCTCGGCCGTCGCCTTTGGTTTCCTCGTCCTCAACTGGCTCGGTTTTCAGCGCGACTTCGGAATCGTGATGGGCTTGGTGTTCATTGTGGGAAAACTGATCGACGACTCCGTGGTGGTGATCGAAATCGCCAGAAGGTACGTGGACAAAGGGGCACATCCCCGCCTTGCCGCGATCGTGGGGGCCGAAGAGGTGCAGGGGGCCATCACCATCGCCACCCTGGTTTTCGCTGTCATGCTGTTTCCGATGACTCAGATGACAGGGGACATGGGCTCAGGGTTCCGCAGCATGACCACCCCCATGATCGTGACCGTGCTGGCCTCCCTGGTGCTCAGCCTCACCCTCACTCCCTTGATGATCGCCCACCTGTTCAAGGGAGTTTCGGGAGCGGAGGAGGATGAGGAAACAGTGAGGAGGATGCGGATTGAGGATCAGATCGGTGTTTACTCCGCCCCGCCGGGCATCCTGGGCCTCCTGATCGGCCGGGTTTTTCTGGTCCCTTTCTTTTACTTCGAGGGGGTCTTCGTGCGCATCGTCAGGTGGAGCCTGCACCATTCCTGGATCGTGATGACCCTGGCGGGGGTCTCCATCTATTTCAGCATGGCCCTCTTCGACACCCTGGAACAGGAACAAATGCCCCTGACGGACACTTCGATCGGGATCGGGTTCATTCGCACGGCCCCCAATATCACGCCCACTCGCATGCTGGAAGTCGCCAAGGGTGTATCCGAGATCGCCTTGGAGGAGGAAGGCGTGGTGAACATCCAAATGATGGTGGGAAAATCGCCCATGTGGGGGCAGTACTTCACCGGGTACGAGGTGAATCGTACCAATGAGGCGTCCTTTATTATGAATTTCACCATCGCCAGGGTGGAGCGGGAAGACAGCATGTGGGACATCGAGCGCAGAATCCGGGAAAAGGCGTTCGCCAAAATCCCCGAACTGGACGTCTTCTTCATTCAACCCGTTCCACCGACTCCGGTTGCCGGGGCGCGGGCTCCGGTTGAAGTCCTGGTGCGCTCCGCCGACAGGGAGCAGGCCTACCGATTCGGTACCGGTTTGATGGATATCGCCCGCACCCAGTCGCGGGGATTGCACAGCTATTACCTGGATCAGGTGTACGGGGTGGAACGGTGGAGTCTGGAAGTGAACGAGGAAAAGGCCGCGCGGCTCGGCCTGCGGGTACAGGATATCGTCGGTCAGACTTTTTCCGCCATCAACGGCGCGAAAACCGAGACCTTTTTCCATCCTGATCCGATGTACTACCACAGCCGCATCCTGATCCGCTACAGGGAAAACCAGCGTCAGAGCAGCAGCGATCTCGCCAGCCTGATCCTGCAATCCCCTTCGGGCTCCGAGGTGCCCCTCGGTGCCGTCGCGAAGCTGAAAAAAACAGTGGGATACGACCGGCTGCACAGTTTCAACACGCTTTATGCCGCCAGTGTGCTCGGCTATTACAAGGAGCTCGGACTGAAGGAAACCACGATGAGCCTGTTGATGCCGGCCAAAATGCAGTTCACCCAACCGAAGGGCGCGCAGATCAACCCGGCCGGACTCATGCTGACCATGTTGCAGGCGTTCAACGAGTTGAACAGGGGATTAAAGCTCGCTTTGGTCGCCGTATACCTGCTGCTCGTCGTGTATTTCCGCTCCTTCGCCTTGGGGTTGGTTTTGATGCTCGCCATTCCCTTGCAGGGAATCGGCAGCCTCGGCGCGTTGTGGCTTCGCGACATGGCGTGGTCCCCGCCGGTGCTATGGGGGATGGTGGTTTTGGCGGGGATCGTGCTGGCGAACTCCATCCTGATGGTGGACAAGATCGAGCGTTTCCGCAAGGAGGGCATGCCTGTGGACCAAGCCATTCCCATCGCCAGTGCCCTGCGGCTGAGGGCGGTGCTGATGACGGCGCTCGCCGCCGGTCTCGCCATGGCGCCGATAGCCATCGCGCCTCCACCGGCGACCGAACAATTCCGGAACATCGCTACGGCAATTACCGGTGGTCTGATCAGTTCCACCGTGATGACGTTGATCGTTATTCCCGTGGCGTACAAATGGATGGATAGTATTATGACCGCCGTAAAGCGGTTTTACACGGAACCATCTCTTATTAAAGGCGAGAATTAATTCGTACGCATTAGAGCGATACGTCATTTTACAACCGGCCAGAAGTGATAGGAGGAGCGCTATGATATTCTGATTGTAATTATTAATATCTCGGATGCAGACACCGATAAATCTATCGAACATCATCTAATCTTTTTATGAAACAACTCATCCCAAATTATTGAGAGGGAATATGAGAACCTACAAAAATAGCTTTCGGAATTTGGCATTGCGGCTCGCCTCTGGAATATTCGTGATCGCGATTATCCTATTCACCATACCTTTTGCTGAAGCGGCTAAAGATTCTTTTCTTTCAGTAACTTCCAAATATAGCTTTAATAAAACCGTAACCAATATCAAAAAGCAGATTTCGGCCCACAAGCTTGCATTACTGAAGGAATATAATGTGCAAAGTATGCTGAAGATGGTCGGCGTAAAATCCGGAAAGTCCTTAACCCTCGCCACCTTCCATCCCCGATACGGTAAAGTAATATACGCCAATGACAAAAATGCCGCCTCAGCAGTTCCTTTGCGGCTGGTTGTGCAAGAACGGGGCGGGAAAGTAATCGTGGGTTACATTCGCCCATCGGAGGTCTTCGCCAATTTTGACGTTCCCCAAAGCTTTAAAACGGAGCTGGACACGCTGCTTGGTTCCATCGTGGCAAAGGCCACACAGTAATAGACGGGAATCCTTACAATAGCCACCCTTTGGGTTCGCCTGATATATTTTGCCGCGCTCCTTTCCGGTTCCGCCGGTTTGATTTACCAAGTGCCGTGGCATCGCCACCTGCTATTGATCTTTGGCTCCACCACCTACCCGCGACGGCGGTGTTGGCGACCTTTATGGCGGGGTTGGACTTGGGTGCCGGGTCTATTGCACGCATTAAGAGGGAGATCGAAAATTCCCGCCTATTGTTCGCGGGCGTGGAGGCCACTGTAGCCTTTTACGCCGTTATACTCTCTGGCCTTCTGAAGCCTCTCGATCAAATAACCTATATTATTCGTCGTAATATTGCCTTCATAACAATAAGGCAACAGTTGAAAATAGGGATTGTGAATAAGATGTTCCGAGATTCTTTACGACATGATTTTCGGAGCAAGAAATGGATGAAGATGTAACGCAAGGGCTATTATTGATTCCCGACATTACTGGATATACACACTTTATGAAAGCCGCGCGGCTTGCGCATGCTCCGAGAATCGTTGCTGGATTACTGGAAAGCATAATCAATTCGACTGCAGAAAAGTGGGACCTAAGCGAGATCGAGGGTGATGCTTTGTTCTTTTACCGGCTGGGGGCTCCACCTAGTTTCCAAGCCATCCATGACCAGATCGACCGTTGGTTCAAGGCATTTCACGACCAACTCGACTCATTCAGACGCGCTACGGGTTGCCCATGCGGAGCCTGTCTGCAAATGGGTCAACTAACCTTGAAGGTCGTTGGTCATTACGGAGAGTTCGCGGTTCAGAACATAGGTGGCAAGAAAAAGTTGATAGGCAAAGATGTAATCCTGGTTCACTGCCTGCTGAAAAATCATCTCTCGGAAAGGGAATATTTTCTGTTTACATATAATCTTTTGCGAGTGACTGGGAGGATGAAGTTGATGAAGTACGGTTTGAAGGTGCATGAGGAAACGTACCCTGGCCTGGGAACAATCCCGTTGCAGTACATCGACCTTTCTACGCTGATGCAGGGGATACGCTAAGGGCAAATTCAGCGGCTCTTCGCGCAATGTTCAACCCCCCCTTCAATCCGTATTGGGTGATGGCCCGTATGGCTTTCCCGGCGAATTCGAGACCAAACCGATCGGGTGGGAAATCGGCAGGACCTCCGGGAGGTCTCGAGGGAGCGCCCGATTCCCCTGGCCGGCCCTATCCACGGTCACGAAGATCTGGAGCAGACTGGTGGGACGTGTCCCGATCCGGCAATACCGCGATTCCGGGAATAATCAGGCATTGCCGCGTCCGAGCCAAGGGAGCCTGGCCGCATAGGCGCGGGAAGCAGGCGATGAAACGCGAAAGGAGAGCAGCCATGAATGGAAACTCAACGCATGGAAACTCAAAGCCGATCACCCATGAGGAAATCGAATTGACGTTGCTGAGGTTCCAGGCGAGCGGCGGACTGATCACCAAACTGCCCGATCAAGAAGCATCGAGGGGCGCCGTCGTGGGCAGCAAAGAATGGCATGGAATATTTGTCCAACGCATAAGAGCCTCGAAAATGGAGCTTTGCCAGCATGAAAAACGAAAACGTAGAGATCCCTGTCGAAGAATGGCGGCATGTGGCACGAAAGCCGACCTCGCCATTGACCATTATTTGGGCTGTGATCATCCTCAGCATACCGCTGGGTCTGTGTTGCTATGTGTTACTGAACCTCATTAATTGAAGCGAGATTATAGTGACTGAGCTGCATGAATTGGAATTCAAGGTAACCGGCATGACCTGCGAGGGTTGCGCCACGCACGTAACCCACGCCCTGGAGCAGGTGCCCGGTGTCATCGAGGTGAATGTGCCGGGCCGGCGTACAGGGAAGGCGCTGGTGAAGGCCGAGGCGGGCGTTTCCACGGAAAGGCTGACCCAATCAGTGGAGCAGGCGGGCTATCAGGCAAGCCTCACGCAACGAAGCGCGGGGGAAAAAGGGCGTGCGCAAACCAGTTCCAGCGACGGCATCGACCTGATGGTCATTGGCGGCGGCTCGGCGGGCTTTGCGGCGGCCATCAAGGGTGCGGAGATGGGCCACTCGGTGGCCCTGGTGGAAGACTCTACCATCGGGGGAACCTGTGTGAACGTGGGGTGCGTCCCCTCCAAGACGATGATTCGGGCCGTAGAGGATTTCCACCGGGCGGGGGAACACCGGTTCAATGGCATACAAACCCGGCGCGGAGATATCGCCTGGCCTGAAGTCATGGCGCACAAGGACGAGCTAGTGGCCGAGCTGCGCCAGGCCAAGTACATCGACGTGCTGGCCGCCTATCCTTCCGTGCAATACATTGAGGGCAGGGCGCACCTCACAGGGGGCAACCGCGTCGAAATCAACGGTAGGGCCTATTCCCCCCGCAAAATAATCATCTCAACCGGCGCATCCCCCTGGGCCGCCCCGATTCCCGGTCTGCCGGACGTGGACTTTCTCGACAGCAGCAAGGCGCTCGATCTCAACGAGCGGCCCGAGCGCATGATCGTGATTGGCGCCAACGCGGTCGGACTGGAGCTGGCCCAACTGTTCGCGCGCGCCGATACGCGGGTGACAGTTCTGGAGGTGCTGCCCCGGATTGCGCCCTTCGAGGACGCGGCGGTCAGCTCGGCCCTCGCGGAATACCTGACCGAGGAGGGCCTGAGCATTCATACCGGGGTCAATATCAAGCGTGTCACCAAGTCCAACGGGGTCTATGACCTGAGGGCCGTGGAGAACTGCATCCAGCGCACTTTCAGGGCCGAGCAGCTGCTGGTAGCCACCGGCCGCCGGCCCAACACGGCCGGCTTCGGACTGGAGGAAGCAGGCGTCGAACTCGGCGAGCGGGGCGCTGTCGCCGTCAACGAGCATCTGCAGACCACCAACCCCGATGTTTATGCGGCCGGTGACGTGATCGGAGGGGACATGTTCGTCTACGTGGCCGCGTACGCTGGCACCCTGGCCGCGGAAAACGCGCTGAGCGGCGCCGGGCGGGTCTTCGACACCTCGGCCATGGCCCGCGTGACGTTCACCGATCCCCAAGTGGCCTCAGCGGGTCTCACAGAGGAGCAGGCCAAGGCCGCGGGCCATGATCTCAAGGTCAGCGTGCTGCCCATGAACGCGGTACCTCGGGCCATTGCCGCCCGCGATACGCGGGGGCTGATCAAGCTGGTGGCGGACCGCAAAAGCGACCTTCTGCTGGGGGTGCACATCCTGGCCCCGGAAGGCGCCGAGATCATTCAGCCGGCGGTGATGGCCATGAAGTTCGGCATCACCACCCGGGATATCTCCGGCACGCTCTTTCCCTACCTGACGAACGCGGAAGGGCTCAAGCTGGCCGTGCAGACCTTCGAGAAGGACGTCAGCAAACTCTCCTGCTGCGCGGGATGACCGGGCGTCGGTCTTTTGCGCATCTATGATTGCCTGCATGGATTTGTCCCCTCCGGAGACGAGAAGGAAAACCCAAATTGGCACTAAATGCCCTTCAAAGCATTACCGGGAACAATCCGGAGCGGACGCTTTCCATCCTGGCGTTTCGTTATATCGCCTCCGGACGAAATGGGAATATGGAGGCGGCGAATCGGTATCAGCGGGAAATCTTGCGCCAAATGATACGCCTGCGAAGACTTGCCGAACGGGAAGAAGGGCGGAATATCATCGATCGGTTCATTTCGGATTTCTCCCCGCAAAAAACAAAATGGCTGAATACGACGGAACGGACCGCATTGGAAGGTTGGTTACGCACCAGATTGTTGGATCCCTTATCGGGTTATTACTGGGGAGTGAGCCTTTTGTGGAGGGGCAGGGAAAAAGAAGCGAGCGGTGTTTTTCGACAAGCCGCTTTATCTCTTCCAGAACCTGATCCAGGGTCGATGATCCAATATTTTCTGGCGGTGAGTCTGCAAAAGGATGACCCAGCCATAGCCCTGCGGTTGCTGCGCGCCTTCGCGGCCGGGCGGGCATGGTCGTTCTATAAGCTGCGGTTGCTGCTCAAGCACATCCCCAAGATGGAGGCTGAGATCCTCTGGATGAAGCTCCGACACCAAATGAACCTCGGAGAAATCGCCCTCAAGCTCGGGGAGAGCCGTGCGGAAGTCGAG
>JACZVE010000158.1 GCA_022572825.1 SAR324 cluster bacterium | reverse complement strand
TTGATTCTCGGCCAAATCCGCGAACAGCGCCGCCTCCGCCACCGGCGCCGACAGGCCGTGCTTGTCCGCCACCCGGCGCAACACCTCCGCACGCCAACTCATCGTCGCAGCGGTGGTTCCGCTGCGCCAGACCCGCGCCGCCTCGTCGAACAGATCGCCGCGCAGCGCGGGCGGGTCGGCCGCTGCGCCAACCTCGAAGCGGCAACGCTCCAGCAGCAGCTTCGCCAGACCGCGGGTCGTTTTGGGCGCCACCCCCGGTGAGCGGAGGGCGCGCAGGGCGGCCTCCAGATCGCCACGCCGGCGCCCCAGATGCGCCGAGACGAGATGAATCAGGGCGGCTGCACCCGCCTGCAGTTCGCCATTGTACGGGTCCAGCAGGCTCGGCGTGATCCGGCCCTGGCGGCGGGTGTAGCGCAGCAGGTCAGCGGTAAGCATCGTGCTGTCTGCGGCGCCGGCTGACACGTTCTTCCGCGGGTGTCCGCGAGATCACCTCGTAGAGAACCGCCTCCTTGCCGGGCGCTTTCCGGAGAATGCGCCCCATGCGCTGCACGTGCTCGCGCACGCTGGCGCTGCCCGACAAAATGACGGCGACGTTGGCCATCGGCAGGTCGACTCCCTCGTTGAGCACCCGCGAGGTCACCAGAAAAGGCCAGCGGTCAGTGCGGAAATTCTCCAGCGCCCTGCGCCGTTCCCCCATGGGCGTCTGATGGGTGATGATCGGTAGCAGCAGGTCCCGGGATATCTGGTAGGCGGTGGAATTGTCGTTGGTAAAGATGAGCACCCGTTCCGCGCGATGCCGGTGCAACAACTCCTTCAGCACGGCGAACTTTGCTTGGGGGGCATAAGCGATCTGCCGCTGTCTGTAATAGGCGTCGAGCGCTCGCCGCCCCTCGGGGTTGCCGCTGGCGGCGAATATAAAGCGCTGCCACATACCCGCCGAGGTGGGGGTGAGGCCGCGTTTCCGCGCATACTCCAGGTAGCACCGGCGCGCTTCGCGATAGGCCTTGCGCTCGGCGGGGCTCAGCTCGGCACGGATGGTTTCGATCCGGTAGTTGGCCAGGTAGCGCCCGCGCAACTCTGTAATGGAACGCTTGTAAACAATGGGCCCGATGATCGGATGCAGCGCGTGCCGCCTGGCATCGGCCCATGCAACGGTGGCGCTCAGTCCGAGCCGGTATGGAGCGATCATCACCTCCGGGATGCGCCGATAGCCGCCGCCGGAGAGATGGTGGCATTCGTCGAAGATTACCAGGCAAAAGCGGTCCCCGAACGTCTCCCCGCGGCGGTACGCGGAAGCGTACGTACACACCGTGACCGGTCTCGGGTCGAAGCTTCCCCCGCCGACCACCCCGGCGCTGACGCCCAGGCCTTCCTGCAGCACGGCGCACCATTGCGCGAGCAGATCCAGCGTGGGGACAACGATCAGGCTGCCACGATTCACGCTGCACAGCGCCTGCAGCGCAAGGCGCGTTTTACCCGCACCGGTCGGCAGCTCGACGATGCCGCGCTTTCCCCGCTCCCAGGCCGCCAGGGCCTCCCGCTGAAAGGGATACAGCGCGGCGAGATCCCCGGCCGGGAGTGAAAGTTCGGGGTATTGGCGGGCCTCGTCGCGGTAGGGGCGCCCCTCCCCGATAAGCCGCCGCACCAGCGCGCGATAATGGATGGCCAGGCAGCGATGCGCCTGCACACGGGGGTCCCAGATTAAATAGTGCGGGAGATTCATTTGCTGCCGCGGCCACCCGGACACCACAAGGCTCCCCCGGTCGAACCTAATCACGAGCCGGTCTGCTTGTCCGCCGTTCACTTCAAATCCCCAACCAATTCAGAACTGTGGAAAAGGATTCATTGATCTTCAACACAAGTGTGGGTATAGGTAAAATCGAGCGTTAGTTCGCGGTGAGGAGTTTGCTTTGCTTCTTGTTAACCTTTTCCCACGGAGCGTTTCCTATGGGAGAACAAAGACATGAGCATCCTCAACGGCATCAACCTCCTCACGAGGCCGTGCTGCTCAGCAAGATCATTACGGAGAAAAGGCAGATCAGGATAACCTTTCTTGATGGCGATATCCTGATCGATGGGCTCCGCTGGCACACGCCCTACCATTTGGGCATGAAGGACGGCAAGGTTATCAATAAATCCGCGATAAAATTCTGGGAAGTCATCGATTGATGACCGGCGGTCTTTCACCATAAAGCCACCCTATAGTCCCTGCGCCGCTTTGGAGCGAGAAAAGCAATCCGGCAGGGAGCCCGGCGCCATCTGAATCCGGCTCATCGCGGGCAAACGGCACTTTCTGGCGAATTGATATCAAGGAAGACCCATGAACCGGGCGGTGACAAAGCAATCCAAACCCTCAGACAGCTCCTCGGCCAAGCAGACGCGATTTTCCCCGTTCGCCTTTCTCCGGACAACCGCTTTCAGGGCCTGGGTGGTGCCCTGCGGGTTCGTGGGCGGGTTGTCCGTGTCCATCTATATCGCGCTGCGATTCGTCGATTTTTCCCAGGGCGATGGCACGATTCCATTTTCGGAGGTGGTGTTTCTTAGCAATCCGGACGATGTCGGAGACGCCATCGGCGGCGTGGCCGAGGTGCTCATCGCCATCCTGGGACTCGTCATCACCGTCGTGGCCATCGTCGTGCAGTTGGCCGCGCAGCGATACACGCCCAAGCTGGTGGAGCTTTTCATCGCGGACCGGGTGAACATCAGCTACTTCGTGCTGATGGTGGTGGCCAGCCTGTACAGCATGATGGTGATCTACTCGACCACCTCGGGCTTTTTGCCCTTTTGGGGATCGCTGGCGCTGCTGGGTATGACCACCGTCATTCTCAGCCTGCTGATTCCCTATTTCAATTACGTGTTTCACTTTCTCACACCGGGCAACTTCATCCGTATCATCCGCCACAACGCGAAGTCGGCCATGCAGAAGGTGTTGAAGACCAAGGCCAAGACGGAGGAAGTGCGGCGCCTGCAGACGGACGTTGCCAACTCAATGGAGCAGATCAGCGACATCTGCTTGAGCGCGGTTTCGCAGATGGACCGCAATGTCGCCTTGATGACCGTGCGCTCTCTCAAGGACGTCATGGTCGATCACCTGCTGATGAAGCGCAGGATGCCGCGGCGCTGGTTCGTCCCGAACAAGGAGCACTTTCCCGCCATCTCCTCGGACTTCATTCATGAGCTGTACGTTGGCCGGAACTGGGTGGAAATGAAGGGCTTTCTGGATATGGAGCTCATCTTCAAGATGGCCATCCGCGATACGCCCGACGCCGTGAGCGCGATCGCCAACAGCACAAAGATCATCGGCCTGTACGCCATTAAACTCAAAGACAATCAAGTCCTCCACGACGTAATCCAGTTCTTCAACACCTTTCTGCGCCACGCGGTCAACGCCCGCAATCCCAAGGCAATCTACAATCTGTTTTATCAGTACCGGATGCTGGCGGAGGAGGTGTTGGTGGTGGACAGGCGACTGGCCGAGCGGATCGCATTTTACTTCAAGTACTACGGCCAGATCGCGCAGTCCTACAACATTCCGCTCATTCTGATCACGGCCAGCTTCGACCTCGCCCACCTGCTCCGACGGGCCTACGAAATGCAGGTGCCCAATATTAATACCTTGATGGACACGTTTCTGGAGGTGGACGACAATCCTGCCACACAGGCCAACGAGTTCGACCTGCGCAGCGTGCGCAAGGCCCAGCTGATGTTCGCCAGCTTTCTGCTCTCGCAGGGTGACGACGAGTTGATACACCGAATTGTCGATGACATGAAGGTTGAACCGCAAAGTCGAATGGAGGCGGTGCGGCAGGAGATGCTGGCGGTGAAGGACCGCAAGTTTTGGGAAGTGACCGATCGTGGCGTTGATTTCTTTTATATGGACGATGAACAAAAGCACTATCTCAATGAATTTTTCACACGCTTCATAGAACCCCAGTTTGCGCAACCCGAACCCCAACTCAGGGTTCAGCGAGGATAAGCCTAAATACAATACGTGTGCGCCATCTTGTCGGGTTCCCCTCTGCGGATTTTCTTGATCGGCTGCGGCTCCAACTTTCAATCCAGCTCTCACGCAGAAGTAATGCTTTTCGGCATTGGTTTCGACGCCAGACGGAAATCCTGATCCGTCTTCGATCTTAGCCCACCCGGCGCTGAAGCGCCGCCCGCACTATCTGCCTCTCCTTAACTCTACGTCAAGCTCAAGCCCAAGCACCCCGCTCATATCCCAGCTTCGCAATAATCCCGCCTGGATGGCCGGGACGGGGCAAATTGTGTTACCCATGTCCCCGTACAACTTTCCCCTCTGGCCCGGTCTATCCACTTGGCGGGGGGAGGGACAAGATCACCCAGGGACGTGAGCAATGGGCGAGTATCGGGTGGGCGTGGATATCGGCGGAACCTTCACCGACATCGTGTTCCTGGATTCCACCGGAACCCTGCACACCAAGAAGGTCTCTTCCAGCAAGGAGAACTACGCCACGGCGATTATGGAGGGTATTGGCGAGGTGTTCAGGGAAACCGGCACAAGCCCCGGCGATGTGGAGGAGATCATTCACGGCACGACCGTCGCTTCCAATGCCATCCTTGAGCTTAGCGGCGCCAAGACGGGGCTGATCACGACGAAGGGCTTTCGGGACGTGCTGGAAATCCGCACCCTGCGCATGCCCCGCCTGTATGACCTCGCCTGGGAAAAGCCCCCGCCGCTGGTCGAACGCTATCTGCGTCTGGTGGTCGATGAACGCGTGGATGCGCGGGGCAATATTCAGCGACCCCTCAACCCCGTGGAAGCGGAAGGGGTGGTTGAGCGCCTGCTGGCCGAGGGCGTGGAAGCCATCGCGGTGTGCCTGTTGAACTCCTTCGCGAACCCGAGCCACGAGCTGATGATCAAGGAGATCATCGCCCATCGGGCGCCCGACCTGCCGTTTTGCATCAGCTACGAGGTGCTGCCGGAAATCAAGGAGTACGAGCGCACCTCCACCACCGTGATGAACGCCTATGTCATGCCCATCGTATCGAAGTACCTGACCTCGCTGCGGGCGGAGCTCGATGCGATCGGCCTCACCTCCCGGCTGCTGCTGATGCAGTCCAATGGCGGACTGATCAGCGACACCGCCGCCACGCACATGCCGGTGAACATCATCGAATCCGGCCCGGCGGCGGGCGTGATCGGCGCGCAGGCGCTGGCGAAGATCCTCGCACTGCCCAATTGCATCACCTTTGACATGGGAGGGACCACCGCCAAGGCGGCGCTGGTGGAAAATCACCAGGTCACGCGGGCGCTCGAGTACCAGGTGGGCGGCGGAATAATCTCCGGCTCGCGGCTGCTCACCGGCGCGGGCTACGTGCTCAAGGTGCCGTCCATCGACCTGGCGGAGGTGGGCGCGGGGGGTGGTTCCCTGGCCTGGATCGACCCCGGCGGCTCGCTGCAGGTGGGCCCTAAAAGCGCCGGCGCCACGCCCGGCCCGGCGTGTTACGACCTGGGCGGTACGGAACCAACCATCACCGATGCCAGCGTCATTCTGGGCTACATCAATCCGGCCCATCTGGTCGGCGGAGCACTGAAGCTGAACGCGGAAAAGGCGCAGCGGGTGTTCGAGGAGAAGGTCTCCCGGCCGCTGGGTGTTTCCGTCGAGCATGCCGCCTATGGCGCGCACCAGATCGCCGCATCCAACATGATTCGCGCCATCAAATCGGTATCGACGGAACGGGGGCGTGACCCGCGCGACTACACACTGATCGCGTTCGGCGGCAACGGCCCTCTGTTCGCCTCCGGCATGGCCGAGGCCCTGCAAATGCACCGCATCGTCATACCGCCCACGCCCGGCCTGTTCTCTTCCTTCGGCCTGCTCTACACCAATGTGGAGCACCATTACTCGCGCACCTTCCGGCGCCTGCTGCGCAGCGCGGACCTGACCCTGCTCAACAAGGCCTGGGACGCCCTGGTGCTGAACGCCCGCGAGCAACTGGCAGCGGACGGCTTCAGCGAGGCCCAGATGCGAATCCGCCGCACGGCCAGCATGCATTATCAGGGACAGAGCTTCGAGCTGACCACGCCGGCGCCGGACGGTCCGTTGACCGCCGAGAATGTGCCCGCTCTCGAGGAAGCCTTCGGCAAGGAGCACGAGCGCACCTACGGCCACCGGGCCGGGCCGGAGGAGCCCGTCGAGATCGTCAACATTCAGGTGATCGGCGAGGGAATCCCCGACCGGCCGCGCACGCCGGAGAAGATTTTACCCGACAACGCGGGCGCGGGCGCCGCCACCCGCCGCCGGGCCTATTTCGGCCCCAACACCGGCTGGCTGGAAACGCCCGTCGTGCGGCGGGCCGATCTGACCTCATGGCACGAGGGACCCTGCATCGTCGAGGAGTACGACGCCACCTGCCTCATTCCCCCCGGGGCGAAGGCGGTGTTGGACGCGTACGGGAACATCCTCATGGAACTGCCCTGAGCGGCTTTCTTTGCACGTCCGCGCTGAGGATGGCAACCAGTTTGCGTTCCACTTCGATTGCTGCCATGGCGCTGACTCCCCGAATTTCCTTTTAGTCCGGCAGCCCGGCCCCGCGCAAATGGGTCACCATGTTCTCAAGTTCGTCGGCGTTTTTGAACGGCAGCGCTCGAGCCGCCCACGTATTGAGTGCAAGATCGGGTTCAATCCGCAGAATTTGCTGAGCCACGGATTGGGCCTCTTTTCTGCGGCCCAAAGCCTCGTATGCGGCCGCCAAAAACACCCTGGCCAGCAATGAGTCAGGGGCATCATCCAGTGACCGCCCCAGAGTGGAAATCGCTTCTTCATACTGTGCCAAGCCGTAATAGGCTTCTCCCAGGATGATCAGGAATGCGGTCGGTACGATGGGACTCAAGGATTGGGCCTTGCGAACGCTTTCCACGGCAGCAGCGGGCTGGCCTGCAAAGGTCTGGATTAAGGCCAAGTAGGCGAAAATATCGGCCTCATCGGGGCCCAGGCTGGCCGCCTGTTTCGCGTCCTTCAGGGCGAGCTCATGTCGTTTCGTAAACAGGTGGTAGAGGCCTCGAACTAAGTGTGCGATGGCCAGTTGGTCGTCCACGGAAAGGGCCTTGTTGACCAGGCAGTTAGCAACCCTGATTGGCGCTGGTTTGCCTGTAGAAGAAGCATTGCTTGCTGTCT
>JACZVE010000157.1 GCA_022572825.1 SAR324 cluster bacterium | reverse complement strand
GGCCCGCTGGAGCCAGTGAAGCCCCTGGAGGCGTCACGGAGTGCCGCCACAGGCGCTGACTTCAGGCGTAACCGCAGATGAACGCCGATTCGCACCGTTTAAATCGCGTCACGGAAAAGATCAGCGGATGTACAAACCAGGTGCCGAACCTTCCTGGCTCAGGATCGGGCAGAATAACCTGAATTACCTCGAAGCCAGGGCGCTATACAGGTGCCTACGCATCAGCGTATTTGGCAGCCGAGAATCTGGATCAAGCCGAGTGTCAACGGCTTTTGCCGCTGCTGTTTATCCGTGTTCATCCGCGTCCATCTGCGGTTTTGTAGTGATTATTGCGTAACTTGGCGCTGATGCCCCGCATCGTTCACCGCGCCGCGAGGTGCAACGTCGCCACGCCGGCCAGCGCGACTACGCCGCCCAACAGGCTCAACGGGCTGGGGATCTCGCCCAGCCAGAACCAGGCGATGATGATCGCCAGGGCGGGCAGGGCGTACATGGAGGAGGTCACCTTGGCCGCGCCGGCGCGCGAGAGGGCGTAGGCCCAGGTGGCAAACGCCAGCACGTGCGGAAAGAGGCCCAGGTACACCACCGCCAGCGTGTGCGCCATCGGCGCCCGCGCCAGCACGCCCGGCAGTCCGGGCAGGAACACCAGCAGCGCCACCGCGCCGCTCCAGATGGCGTAACAGGTGACCTGCAGGGGGCTGTAGCGGCGCAGGTAGAACTTCTGGAACACGTAAAAGAAGGCCTGGTTGAGCGCGCTGGCCACGATGAGGAGCGCGCCTGCATCCAGACTCAGCCCTTCGCCCTCGCCTAAGGCGATCAAGCCCACCCCGGCAAAGCTCACCCCGATGCCCAGCCAGCCGCGCCCGCTGAGCCGCTCGGCCAGGAACATTCGCGCCAGCAGGGCGGAGAAGATGGGCACGGTGCCGATCAGGAAGCTGCCGGCGCCCGCGCTGACGGTGCGCAGGCCGTGGTTGAGAAACAGCGTGGACAGGGCGATGCCGGTCAGGCCGAACAGGGCGAAGGCCGGCCAGTCGCGCGCCGCGGGCAGGGGCATGCGTATCGCCACGGCGTACAGCGCCAGCGTCCCGGCGCCCACCAGCCCGCGCAGCACCGACATCGTATTGGGATCGTAAACCTGTTGGACGAAGCGGATGGTGGGAAAGTTGGACGACCAGCAGAGGATGGTCACCGTCACCGCCAGCACGACGGAAACATCCACCCGCCCCTTCGCCTCCACCGCTTTGCCCCCGCGGGTTTGATCCAAGCGTTCGGCCGTCATTCGCCACGGGCCAGGGGTGCCCCGCCGCCGGAATTGCCGCAGGGACACTAGCACAGATCCCGGCCACGCGCGAATGATGGCAAGGCCGCTCCTTTCGCGGCGGGACGGGGCAAATGGATATACTCGGCAGCTCCCGCGCCGGGCCGGCTACTTCAATTAATGCGCTGATTGGAGGAATCGGCGGGCGGCACGCAAGCGACAAACGCGCGTTTCGCAAGCGGGAACCCGGCACACGCAAGCGTTTCAGGCGAACACCGCGCGACCGGCAAACACTGCGCGCCTTGCCCGTCGGAGGCGTTCGTCCACAGTCCTTCTACGGCCGCAGCACCTGCCTTGCGGCGGCGACCTTTCCGATGGCCTGGCGATCTATCAGCAGCGGCACGTAGCGGCCCTCGCGCCACAGGGGCATCAGGTCATTGTAGTGGGGGGAGGCGGGGATGCCGGACTGGCCCGTCGGAATGATTCCCAGCGCCCGGCCGGGATCGCCCATGTCCGTGATCTGGCGCGTGGAGGGGCCGAGGCCCACCCGGTAGGTCTCGTCCTTGAACTGTCCCTTGTTCACCGGCCGCCACCTCGTCAAGCAGGGCCGCGCTGATCGCTGGTATGGCGTCCAGTACGCGCAAGGCGGCCGCATGGGCATTGACCCCCCATCCGTACATCAACGCGCCCCCGAGCAGTGCGTCCGCGAGGGCCGCCCCGCAATACCGCCGCGCGGATTTCAGATTGCCGAGGGCGACCAGACTGAGAAATACGTCAGGGACGACGAAAAACAGCGTCGCCTCGGCAAAGCCCCACAACCCGGCGACGACGGCACCGATCCCGCGGCGGTTTACCTTCCCGCGCCCGGCTGCAACCGGCCTTGTTCGTGCCTGCCACGATTTCGCGGCAGTCCGGCGGGTATTCTCCGCGCTTTGCCCGGTTCTCGCATGCGAGGGCCGGTCGGGGAATCAATAGCGATAGTGTTCCGGCTTGTAGGGGCCGTCCGCGGGGATGCCCAGGTATTCGGCCTGGACGGGGGTGAGGGCATCCAGCTTGGCGCCCAGCTTGTCCAGGTGCAGGCGGGCCACCTTCTCGTCGAGATGCTTGGGCAGCACGTAAACCTTGTGCTCGTATTTGCCGGGGTGGGTCCACAGCTCGATCTGGGCGAGCACCTGGTTGGTAAAACTGGTGGACATGACGAAGCTGGGATGGCCGGTGGCGCAGCCCAGGTTCACCAGCCGCCCTTCCGCCAGCACGGTGACCCGCTTGCCGTCCGGGTAGACGAACTGGTCCACCTGCGGCTTGATGTTGATGCGGCGCAGGGTCTCGTCTCCGAACAGCGAGGCGACCTCGATCTCCGAATCGAAGTGGCCGATGTTGCTGACAACGGCCTGGTCCTTCATGCGGTCGATGTGCTCCCGGCGGATCACGCCGACGCAGCCCGTGGCGGTGACGAAGATGTCGCCGATGGAAGCCGCGTCTTCCATGCGCACCACCTGGAAGCCCTCCATGGCCGCCTGCAGGGCGCAGATGGGGTCGATCTCCGTGATGAGCACCCGCGCCCCCATGCCGCGGAAGGCCTGGGCGCAACCCTTGCCCACCTCGCCGTAGCCGGCCACCACGCAGATCTTTCCCGCGATCATCACGTCGGTGGCGCGTTTGATGCCGTCGATGAGGGACTCGCGGATGCCGTAGAGATTGTCGAACTTGCTCTTGGTGACGGAGTCGTTGACGTTGAAGGCGGGCACCTTCAGCACGCCCCGCTCCTGCCAGTTATACAGCCGGTGCACACCCGTGGTGGTCTCCTCGGAAAGCCCGCGGATATCGGCCAGCAGTTCCGGGTGCTCCTCGTGCACCACGGCGGTGAGGTCGCCCCCGTCGTCAAGGAGCATGTTCGGCCCCTGGGACTCCGGCCAGTTGAGGGTCTGCTCGATGCACCACCAGTACTCCTCGTCCGTCTCGCCTTTCCAGGCAAACACGGGCGTGCCTTTGGCCGCGATGGCGGCGGCGGCGTGATCCTGGCTGGACAAGGGGTTGCAAGAGCTCCAGCGCACCCCGGCGCCCAGGGCCTGCAGGGTCTCGATCAGCACGGCGGTCTGGATGGTCATGTGGATGCAGCCGGTGATGCGCGCGTCGGCCAACGGCTGCTCGGCGCCGTACTCGGCACGCAGGGCCATCAGCCCGGGCATCTCCGATTCCGCGATTTCGATCTCCTTGCGGCCCCAGTCGGCCAGTTGCAGGTCTGCAATCTTGTAGTCCGGCATGAAGGCAACTCCTCTCACGGCAGCTCTCACAGCAGCTCGGCTGCCCATTGCTCCAGCCGCGCCACGGTCTTGGGCTCGTCCTCGCTGGGCAGCATGTGGATTATCCGGTGCGCCCCGGCAGCGAAGAATTGTCGGTTGGATTCCCGCTCCGGTGGGGCGCCGAACACGTTGATCGTGAACCCGCCGGGCTCGCGGCCTTGCTCGCGCATGGCCTGCTCGATGCGCGTGCGGCCGGCTTCCAGGGACTGCGGGGTAATGTTGCGCCCGCGCGGGAGCCAGCCGTCGCCGTACTCGGCGATGCGCTGAGGCAGCCGTTCCCCCTCGCCGGCGATGAGGATCGGCGGGTGAGGCTGCTGGATGGGCTTGGGGTGGCACCAAAGCTTGGGGAAATCCACGTACCGGCCGTGATGCTCACACGGGTGCGGCCCCCAGCAGGCCTTCATGGCCAGCACGTGGTCGCGGGTCTGCGTCCAGCGGCGGGGAAAGTCCACCCCGAACACCTCGGACTCCTCGCGCAGCCAGCCGGCCCCGACGCCGAACTCGAAGCGACCCTTGGAGATGCGGTCCACCGTGGCCACCTCCTTGGCCGTGATCAGCGCATTGCGCTCGGGCACCAGGCAGATCGCCGTGCCCACCCGCAGGCGCTCGGTGGCCGCGGCGGCCGCGGCCAGCGTGCAGAAGGGGTCCAAGGTGCGCTTGTACCACTCCGGCAGGGGGCCGCCGCCGGAAAAGGGCGTGCTCATCTCCACCGGGATGATGGGGTGCTCGGGCACGAACAGCGACTCGAACCCCAGCGCCTCGGCCTTTCTGGCCAGGGTGACGATGTCGATGGTCTCGTCCGTGAGGAAGATTGTGAGTCCGATTTTCATGGTGTGATTCCCGTGGGATGTTGGCCCGGAATGCAACGGTGCCGGGTGCAGGTGATTCGCGTCAGGCTTTCCGGGCTCAGCGTGCTATTTTAACCCTGCTGTTTTAACCGCGTGTCTCAACAACGGATAATCAGCCGCTTCCGTTACTCGCGTTCCCAACGCGAAATCCTAGGGTTGCGATGCGCGCGGAGGCGTCCGCCGAGCCACACGAGTGCGTTTCCTCCTATCATCAATTGTGCGCATATGGATAGAGTGACGCGCGAGCCAGGCACCTTGCCCGCTACCCGCGCCCGCGGCGACGACAAACTTGCGCGCCGCAGGCGCAGCATCCGCACTGGTCGTCGAACGGCATGAGGGGGCCCGAAGATGCACATCACCCTGGATCACATCGTGCTGGAGGTGCGTGACGTGGAGTCCACCGCGGCCTTCTACGAGCGCGTGCTGGGTCTGGAGCCGGTGCGGCTGGCCGAGTTCCGCGCCGGGGAGGCGCCGTTCGTCTCCGGGCGCGTCAGCGGCGAGACGCTGGTGGACTATTTCCCCCATGATTTTTGGCGCGACAAGGCCCGGCCGCAGAACCCCAACCATTTCTGCTTCACCGTCAGCCGGCGCGAGGTGGCCAACCTGCGGCGCCGCCTGGCCCGGCGCGGCATCCCCATCACGCGCCAGTCCAAGCGCAACTTCGGCGCCCAGGGCTGGGGGGTGTCCCTGTACTTCGACGACCCGGACGGGGTGAGCGTGGAGGTGCGGTATTACCGGCACAATGGGTAATGCCGCCGCGCCAGACCGCTCCGGCGGCCCGTTTGGCGCATCTCATTGACACCCCCGCGGGGAAGGTGCTAGCGTTCCCGTTGCCGCCGCGGCCGCGGCCCATGGGGCTTGCGCGCAGGCGCGGCGGCCGCCCGAATCCGCCTAGTGCCGAAACAGCGCAGTGCCGAAGGCCCGCGGCGCGGCGGCGTTCGGCCCCACTCAACCCCATCCATAGCGGTGCGAGGAAGATGAAAGCGTTGCGCTTCGTGCCTGATCGCTGTACCGGCTGCATGCGCTGCGAGATGTCGTGCTCGTACGCCCAGACCGGCACGTTCAACCCCAGCAAGTCGGTGATCAAGGTGGCGCCGTTGGAGGCCCATACCAGCTATGCCCCTTACACGTGCGTGCAGTGCGCCGAGGGCTGGTGCATGACCGCCTGCCCCGTGGACGCCATCATCATCAGTCCCGCGGGGGCCAAGGTGGTGGTGGAGGATGAATGCGTGGGCTGCAAGCTGTGCACGATCGCCTGCCCGTACGGCACCATGTACATCAACACCGAAACGAAAAAGGCGATCAAGTGCGATCTGTGCGGCGGCGATCCCGCCTGTGTCGCGGCCTGTCCTACCGCCGCCATCGAGTGGGCGGAGACGGACAACGCGGACTGGCTGGGCGACTTCGCGTCCAAGCGGGCGACCTACCATCTGACGGGCGTTGCCGCCGGCGCGTGAGGGAACTGTCATCATGGCCGGCAAAAAGCATGTCATCGTGGGCGCCGGCACGGCCGGGTACAACGCGATCCGCACCCTGCGCCAACTGGGCAGCGACGACGAGATCGCCCTGGTCTCCGCCGAGCCGTTCTACTCGCGCATGGTGTTGCCCTACTACCTGGAGGAGAACATCAGCGAGGGCCACACCGCCACGCTGTCGCCCAACCAACTGGAAGCCTGGGGAGTGGTGACCCACTTCGGCCGCACGGCAGTCGGGCTGGATACCAAGGCCAACGTGCTAAAACTGGACAACGGGGACGATGAGCCCTACGACGACGTGCTCATCGCCACCGGCTCCTCCGCGGTGCGGCTGCCCCTGCCGGGCTGCGATGGCGAGGGCGTCCACAGCTTCTGGACCCTGGCCGATGCCCGCGGGGTGCACCGCCACATCCGTCCCGACGCGCACAGCGTCATGGTGGGTGCCGGTTTCATCGCGTTTACCATCCTCAACGGCATGATCAAGCGCTCCGGGAAGGTCACCATCGTGGAGGTGGCCGAGCGCATCCTGCCCCGCATGGTGGACGATACCGGGGCCAGGCTGGTCAGCGACTGGCTGGAACAGCACGGGGTTACGCTGCGCACCTCGGTGCACCTGCAGAAAATCGAGGACGCCGCGGGCAAGAAGCGGCTCAGCTTTGCCGACGCCGGCGCGCTGGACGCCGATCTGGTGGTGATGGCCACCGGGATCAAGACCAACCTGGACTGGCTGCAGGGTTCCGGCGTGAAGATCAACGGCGGCATCGTCGTGGACGATCACCTGCGCAGCAACGTGCCCAACGTGTATGCCGCGGGGGACGTGGCCGAGGGCAGGAACCGCATCACCGGCCAGGCGGAGGTGCACGCCATCGAGCCCACCGCCATGGAGCACGGCCGGGTGGTCGGCGCCAACATGGCGGGGCGCGACGTCCGCTATGCGGGCAGCCTGATGATGAACATCGTCGGCGTCGCCGGGCTGGATATCGCCAGCTTCGGAAGCTGGGACGATGCGGGTGCGGAAGTGATCGAGGGGCTGCGGCAGGCGCGTTCGTCCTACCGCAAGTACCTGTTCCGCGGCGACCTGTTGGTGGGCGCCATCTACGTCGGTCCCAGCAACGAGACCTGGTCCGGCAACGAGCTGGGCATGCTGAAAGGCTTGGTGCAGGCGGCCAAGCCGCTGGGCAAGTGGAAGGAATTGCTGAGGAAGAATCCCTTCGACATCAAGAAACCCTACCTGGCCAATCGCACCGTTTCCGCGCTGAG
>JACZVE010000156.1 GCA_022572825.1 SAR324 cluster bacterium | reverse complement strand
CCGAAAGCGAATTCGGGGCATTACCAACGGAGGCTCATTAATAGTAAATTGAAGGCACCCCTCTCCACGCAGTGGAGAGGGGTCGGGGGTGAGGCAACTAGCGATAGTGCACCGAGCACTGGAGAGAGTCATATCTACAGCCTTTGCGGAGCTAGGGGTATAGGCGTTATTTACTCTGTTTTCAGGTTGGCGAAGACCAACCTGAAAACGCATAAGGGGGGTGTGGGGAGACTGGTTGCCCCGCATTTGCTTTTCCGGGTCCGCGCCGGGAGGCGAGGGTGGCACGCCGCGGCGCGGCTGCGCTAGGCTCAACCCATGATATGGCTCGAATGGTTGTGGGGCCTGCCGCTGGCAGGGGCCGCCTTCGCGTGGCTGTACATCGGCACGGTTCTGGTGCTGACCGGGCGGCGGGCGCCCGTCCTGGGCAGCGAGGCGATCGCGCCGCCACCGGGGCGGCGCTTGCCAAAGGTATCGGTTATCGTGCCGGCGCGCAACGAGGCGCCCCACCTCGCGGCCGCCCTCGCCTCTCTGCTCGCGCAACAGGAATCGCTGGGCGAAGTGATCGCCATTGACGACCGCTCGCTGGACGGCACGGGCGCCATCCTGAAACGGCTCGCCGAACAGCACGCGGCACTGCGGGTGCTGCACGTGGAATCGCTGCCGGCAGGCTGGCTGGGGAAGAACCACGCCAATCATCTCGGCGCCCAGGTGGCGCGAGGCGATTACCTGTTGTTTACCGATGCGGATGTCGTGTTCGCGCCCGGTGCATTGCGCTCGGCGCTGGCCTACGCGGAGCACCACGATCTGGGCCACCTGGTGGTAGCGCCCCGCCTGATTGCCCCGGGCTTTCTGGAGCGCGCCTTTCAATCGACGTTCGTCATATTCTTCTGCCTGAAGTTCCGCCCTTGGCAGATTCGCCGCGCACGCAGCGCCGGCTACGCCGGTATGGGCGCGTTCAATCTGGTGCGCCGCGCGGACTACCGGCGCGTTGGGGGACATCGACGCCTGGCCATGGAGGTGGTGGATGACGTCAAGCTCGGCTTGATCCTCCGCCGCAGCGGGGTGCGCCAGGGGCTCGCGGATTCCGGCGGGCTGGTCTCCGTGCGATGGCATGCGGGCTTCCTGGCCACGCTGCGCGGCCTGCTGAAAAATGCGTTTGCCGGCGCCGAGTGGCGCTGGGGCCTGGTGCTGGCAGGAGTCGTGAACATCGCCTGGATCGCCGTGTTTCCCTGGGCGGCCCTGCTCTGGGCGCCCAACACCCCGCTGCGTTTGCTGGCCCTGGCGCCGATCTTGACGGCCATCACGGTGCACGCAGGCACGGCGCGCCGGCTGGCACGTGGAAGCGGCTGGGAGGGGTTGGCCTATCCCCTCACGCACCTGGCAATGATCGCCGTCGTGCTGCTCAGCGCAACCCTGGCCACAGTGCGCAACGGGATCGTCTGGCGCGACACGCGCTATCCGCTGGCCGCGTTGCGCGCAGGCTGTGTACGCGAGGCCGACTGGCCGGTGGCGGGCGCCGTCGGCTGGAAGTGAAGGCAGGGTCACCGTCGGCCCCTCTCCACTGCGTGGAGGGGGGTGCCTTCAATCTACGATTAATGCGCCTCCGTTGGTAATGCCCCGAATTCGCTTTCGGGCGGCTCCCCCTCTCCATGAAATGGAGCGGGGGTTGGGGGGTGAGGCTTCACAAACGAAAACACACACTCAGGCGCGAGCCATACCGGTGGCTTGCTGAGCTAAAGGCAAAGGCAATTTATTTTTTATTTTGATATCAATCGCTATATCATCGGCAACTCTGACCTTTATTTACAAGAAAAAGGGAAGTTTGATAAATTCCTCAAAAGACCATAAATGAGGAACGGCCTATTCAATCTGCTCGTCTTTACCGCGCTGTTACTGGGCCTGCCTTTGCTGGGAATATCCCTCGCCGGCCACCCCTCTGTTGGCTCATACTTGGCTTTTCCTCCCCTGACCCGCCAGGTGCCGCCCGCGCCGTTCTCCTGGTCCGCATTTGTCCCGCTTGCACTGATCTCTGCGGTACTGCTGGTCCTGGTGGGTGCGGCGGCCATCCCCCGAGAACCCGCGGCGGAGCGGCAGCACGGTCCTTCGCGCCCGTTCCCCGGATGGGGTTGGCTGGGCCTGTTGCTTCTCGCCCTGTCCTGGACGTTGGCCTGGGCCCGCTTTCCCTGGTTTGCGGAGCTCCAGGCCCATTCCTTCACCCCGCTTTGGCTGGGCTACATCCTGGTCGTGAACGCCCTCTGCTACCGGCGCGCTGGGCGCTGTTTGCTGCTGAACCGGCCCGGGCTTTTTCTGGCGTTGTTTCCTTTCAGCGCGGTGTTCTGGTGGTATTTCGAATACCTCAACCGCTTCGTCCAGAACTGGAATTACGTGGGTGTCGCGGATTTTACCGCCTGGCAATATGCGTTTTTCGCCACCCTCAACTTCACGACCGTGCTGCCCGCGGTGGTCGGCACCACCGAGTGGCTGGCCTCCCATCCGCGACTCAACCACAGCAGATCGATCCTGCCGCCGATCCACCTCAGGCGTCCCAAGGCCGCGGCCTGGCCGGTGCTGGCCGTGGCCGTCGCGGCGCTGGGGGGCATCGGCGTTTGGCCCGATTACCTCCACCCGTTTCTATGGGTCTCTCCGCTGTTGATCATCCTGGCGCTGGAGGTGCTGGTTCATGAAAAATCCTATCTTTCCCCCTTGACGCAGGGGGACTGGCGGCCCATTTATCTGCCCGCCCTTGCCGCTCTGATCTGCGGGTTCTTCTGGGAGATGTGGAACAACTGGAGCCTAGCCAAATGGGAGTATTCCGTTCCCTTCATGCACCGCTTCCAGATCTTCGAGATGCCGCTCCTGGGCTATGCGGGCTATCTGCCCTTCGGCCTGGTATGCGTGGTGATCGCGGGGCAGATCGCGCGGCTTGGGAAAGAAAGACAGTGGATCGTCTAATACTACTATGTTAGTTCAGGGCCAGCGCGCGATTTGACATAGGACGCGATGACTTGTCGGAACAGTTCTTCAAGCACCGAGCGCGTGAGCGCAGCCACGCTTTTTCGCGCCTCGGGGGGGAAAGCCCCGTGGCAGGGCGCTGGCGTATGGCTCAAGCAGCGCCGGGCCGTAACTTTGCTGCAAGGTCAAGAAGCAATGGGCCAGCAGGGCTGCGGCGCACGTTGCCTGGCCGAGGCCGCCCGCGGGAAGACCTCCGCTGCGCCGTGACGATTCCGGCGCTGTTCAAGATTCCAACTCCACGAGCAGCGCCGAATGGTCGGTGAGGCCGCGCTCGCGGACGCCATGGTCAAATTCGGCCGCCCGCAACCGCGGCCCGCAGGCGGGCGAAAGGAAGGCGTGATCCAGCCGGAAGCCGCGCCCGCGGTGGCTGTACCAGGAGAATTCCCGCCCATGGGGATGCAGGCGGCGCCAGGCGTCGCTCCAGCCCTTGTGCAGCAGCGCTTCCATGTGGGCAGTCGCGGTGAACTTGAAATCAGCTCCCTCTACGTCTTCGGGTACGCGCCCCGTGTTGAAGTCGCCCAGGTATATGCGGTGTGTGCCTGGGGCATTGCCCGCCAGCTTGAGCAGCGCCTTCCAGTGGGGAATCTTGGCCTTGAGGTTGGGCAAATGGAGACCCAGCAGACCGCACCTGGCAAATTCCACGTTCAGCAGCCGCATGGGATCGAAGCGGAGATCGGGCTCCGGCCGGACGCGGAAGGGCTCCCTCGCGGCGATGAGAATCGCGTTGCCGCGCGGTGCGTCGTGGCTGGCCATCTGATGCGTATACCCCGCGGCCAACAGCCCGTGTCGGAGCGCAGTGCCTGCGGCATTGTTGCGGAATTCCGTCAGCACCAGCACGTCGGCGCCGCCGGCCAGCAAGAACGACAGCAGTGCCGGCATGCGCCGCCCGCCCCCATGGCGCAGATTGAGTGTGAGCAATCGCATGGCGAATCAGGAGGCAGTGCCCCCTGGCAAGTTGCCGGAGCGGTCAGCGAGACTATTTACCCGGTTCCTGAGACACGCCCCAAGCCTCCGCAATATGAATGATTCCAGCGCGCCCACATCAGCGAAATGCAGCGCTGCCGAGCGCCGCCCTCAGCCGGGTCGCCGGCCGCAACCCATCCGCCTGGGCCCTTGGCGATGGATTCGCGGGCCCTACCCCGCCCAACGGGTGTCACGAACAAGCTGCGCTCCCGCGGCACGTTGTGGTATTTCTGCCGGTAATGACACCGGGCAGCCGTCGCTGCCGTTCGCTCCTGACTGCCTCGCGCTGGCGTGTCGGGGTCGTCCGCCGTTGACGCCCCTGATCGCGGTCTGTGCGAAGGCTGGAGTCATCGTTCGCCGCGGAAGCGGACGCCGCCGTGGCGGCTTGGAGCGAAAACCCCTGCGCGGCCAGTCGAATCGTCCCTATCATGACGGACATCGCATGCCGGACATTGCGGACGCGTTTGCGATGATGCACCGATCCGCCGTTTTCGATGCGAGCGGCTGCTATCGCTACTCGCTGACGCGCCAATGGGCACAAGGCGGAAACCAGATTACCTTCGTCCTCCTCAATCCCAGCACGGCCGATGCGCAGCGGGACGATCCCACGATCCGCCGCTGTCTGGGGTTTGCGCAAGCCTGGGGATTTTCCGCGCTGGAGGTGGTCAACCTGTTCGCCTATCGGGCCACACGGCCCTCGTTGCTGCGCGGGGCGCGTGATCCCGTCGGACCGGAAAACGACGCCTACCTGGCCGCCGCCACCTCGCGCGCGGCGCTGGTACTGCTGGCGTGGGGGGCACATGGCGGATTGGCGAATCGGCACCAGGCCGTTTTGGCGCTGCTGCGCGCGCAACGGCCCGCCTTGCATTGCCTCGGTTTAACCAGGGACGGTCATCCGCGTCACGTTCTCTATCTCGTCCGGGGATCGCAGCCGGTGCCCTTCGTGGGGGGCGCGACGCACTCTCGAGTGGAAGCTCGTCCAGGGCGATGAACAAGTCGCGTTCGGCCGGCGGGGACAGACGCCCTGCTATTTGTGCACGCAGTGCTGTCTGTGGGAGCGGTTCTGTGTGGACAAGCCATGCCGTCTGCGCAAGCTGTGCAGCAGGTGACGCGCGGTGGAGGGACGGCGAAGGAGCCGGGGGGATCGCGTCAGTTGGATGTTTCGCGATACTGTAGGACAACCCGGAAAGGCTCGTCGTCCAAAGCGCCGTTAATGGTCAGCGTCGCATGGCCGTTCCGAGGCGGAGCGGCGTGCTCCACCAGCTTCGGGATTTCCATATCAAAGGGGCCCGCCGGATTGATGATCGTCATCGTGCGGCCCGACAGCAGATTGGTGAATTCCTGCATCGCATCTTTCAATGTGTCGTCGTATAGCTCGTCCTCGTCCCGGATACCGATCAGGTTGCGGGCGATATTCCGGGCAGTACTTTCCGTGACGAGGATGTTCAGGACGCCGGAAATGACGCCGTTAATCGAGACCTCGGTGATATAGGCGAAGTCGTCAATGTCGATCTCGTCCGGCTCCGTCTCGTCGAAGAACATGAAGGCCATCTTGTCCAGCACTTCCTCGATGGAACTCAGGAGGGAAGCTTTCACGTCCATCGCGGCAACTCTTGTATGTAGGGTTCGGCGCTTCGCTGCCTGGAATGCTTCGGGCAGTGAGGCGCTGTGCGTCGGTCCCGGCCGCTAGACCGCCTCGGCTTTGCCTATGATCTGCACCATCAGAGATCCGACGTCCTGTGGGGTGAACGGTTTGCGGATAAAGCCGACCGCGCCCAAATCCATGCAGGTCTTCTGCGTCTGCATGTCGGCCGAAGTGGAGACGATGACGATGGGAATGGAACTGGCGCCTTCCTTCTTAAGCTGTTTCAGCATTTCCAGACCGCTCATCTTCGGCATATGCAAATCCAGGAAGGCAATATCCAGATCGCCCCGGTTGCCGGTCAGTATCTGAAATCCATCCACGCCGTTGTCCGCCTCGATAAACTCGCTCACGCTGTAATTGCACATGAGAATGGCTTTGCGGAGTATGGAACGCATTACCTTCGAGTCGTCGATCAGCCCAATGGTTTTGCTCATCGCTACCTGCCTGTTCGCCGATTAAATCGTGTACAGCTTTCCATCCTTGCGCAATCCGACGCCGCCCGTGCCGATCTCCAGGCTCACCGTTCGGCTGGCGTGACCGCCCACGTCCTCGTGGCGGACTGAAATGCTCTGCTGCCAGAGAATTTTCTTCGTGGCGCGGGTGTTTTTAATTCCGATCTTGAACAACTCCTCATCATCCAGCATGTTGGCGCCGCCGAACATGCCAAAGACCATCCGGTCTTTGTGGGCTCCCAGTGAGTAGAGCTTTCGCAGAAAAAGCGGAATTCCCGTGTCGGCAAACATGAAGGGATTCTCCTGCGCCCGTCGGCCGTGGTTGCCGGAATCGGGCAGTTGGAAATGCAGCAGGGCCCCCACCATCACTTTAGGGTCATAGGCAACCAGCCCAATGCACGATCCCAGTGAATGTGTGATGAGATAGGAATTCCGATCAGCGCTGGCCTTCATGTCGGAAATAGTCACCGTAATGCGTTTAAGTTCAGCCATGGCGCGATGAATACTCACTGGGTAGGACGCTCCGTTAGTGTATTAACGACAAAATACGCCAGCAGGTTTTAAGAAATGCAGAGCTGGCGGGCCATCGTCCCCGTGCGCACCCATCCGGCGAAAATCAGCAATGAATCGATATCGTCCCCGCACCCTCCTCGAAAAGGCCCAATGCCGCGGATCGTATGGTTCGCTCCTATCCGGGGCGTTCCGGGAACGCCCGCCGGCGCGTATTGCAGCGATCGGCGCTAGAACGCCAGATTGCCCGGAGTACGCGGGAACGGCAGGACGTCGCGGATGTTGCTCAGGCCCGTGATGTACATCAGCAGCCGCTCGAATCCCACCCCAAAGCCGGAGTGCGGCACGCTGCCGTAGCGGCGCAGATCGAGGTACCACCAGTAGTCGTCCACGGATATGTCCATCATGCGCATCCGATCGCGCAACGGTTCCAGCCGCTCTTCGCGCTGACTGCCGCCGATAATCTCCCCTATCCCCGGCACCAGCATGTCCATGGCGGCGACGGTGCGTCCGTCATCGTTCTGGCGCATGTAGAAGGCCTTGATCTCCTTGGGATAGTCCACCACGAACATCGGCCTGCCGATCTTCTTCTCCGTCAGG
>JACZVE010000155.1 GCA_022572825.1 SAR324 cluster bacterium | reverse complement strand
CAACGTTGGGGCGGCGACTCGCGCCGTTGCGCCAGACCCTGCTGGCGAAACGCGAGAAACGCGTCCGACCCGGCACGGACCAGAAGGTCCTGACCGCCTGGAATGGCCTGATGATTACCGCGTTCGCCCGCGCCTACCAGGTATTCGGCCGTGCTGAGGATCTGGCCGCGGTCCAGCAAGCGGCGGAGTTCGCGCTCGATCACCTGCTGGTCGACGGCCGGCTCCGCGCCACGTGGCGAAACGGCCGCGCCGACCTGAACGGTTACCTTGACGATTACGCTTTTCTCGGGCGCGCCTTGCTCGATCTCTACGAAACGGACTTCGACCGTCGCTGGCTCGATCGATCAGCGCAGATCGCCACGACGATGCTCCAGCGTTTCGGCGACACGGAGCGCGGTGGGTTTTTCTTCACCTCCGACGACCACGAAGCCCTGCTGACACGAAACCGCAGCGTCCACGACGGGGCGCTCCCCGCCGGTTCGGGGGTGGCTGCCGGATGGTTGGCGCGGCTCGGTGATCATCTGGACGAGGAACGGTTCCGCTCCGCTGCCCGCGAAACCTTCATCGGATTGCAACCGGCGGTCGAGCGCTCGGCCTCGGCGTTCGCAAGCCTGCTCCTGGCCGCCGCTCGTGAGCTTCAGCCCGGCCTGGAAATCGCGATCGCCGGGTCGCCGGACGCGCCGGAGACGGCGGTGCTCGTCGAATGCGTGAGACGCCGTTTCCTGCCGCGTCTCACACTCGCGGCGGGGACCGGCAGGGCCGTCGAGGGCCTACCGTTGTTCGACGGGCGCGACCTGCTCGACGGGAAGCCGGCGGCCTACGTATGTCGGGATCGCGTGTGCGAGGCCCCGGTGACGGACGCCGAGGCACTCGACGCGGTGCTGGCGGCCGGCCAGGACTAGTACGGCAGCGGAGCGAGCGGGATCGTCTTCGGCGTGACGCGCAGCCGGTCGACGAGCGCGTCCACGCAGTCCGAATCGACGCTCTCGCCTTTCCACTCGGTCAACTGGTCCAGCGCTCGCTCGGAAGGCAGCGGCGCGGTCAGCCGGCAAGACGTCATCGCGTCGTACACCTCGGCGAGGGCGAGCACCCTGGCCGCGACGGGCGTCGAATCGGCATCCAGGCCGTAGTACCCCTCGCCATCCGGCCGCTCGTGGTGATAGAGGATCGTCGAGGCCACGTCGCCGCCGCCGGCCAGCGCGGTGAGGAGCGCCAGCGCCACGGGCAGGCGGAAGTTGCGCACCAGGTAGTCCCAACTGGAGTGCCGCCAGGCGATCAGGGTGGCGATGCCGATCAGGAACAACAGCGCGATGCCCAGCGGCGCCGTGATGGTGTTGAAAAACGGCGCCTGGATCGACAGCTTCGTGCCGCGGATGGCCTCGGCGAGCAGCGGAAACACCGTGCCCAGAAATACCGTGAAGGCGATGCCCATGAACAGCAGGTTGTTGAGCAAAAACGCGCTTTCGCGGCTGAGCAGGCTGTCGGCCGTGTGGCGCGACTCCAGCAGCCGGATGCGCCAGAACAGCAAAGAGAACGCCACCACCAGCACGAGGGCCAGATAGGCCAGGAAGGCGGGGCCCACCTCCGACTGGGCGAAGGCGTGCACGGAGTTGAGCACTCCGGAACGGACAATGAACGTGCCCATGATGCTCAGACCGAAGGTGACGATGATCAACACCATGTTCCAGACCTTCATCATGTTGCGCTTTTCCTGCAGGATCACCGAATGCAGGAAGGCGGTGCCCGTGAGCCAGGGCATGAGCGCGGCGTTTTCCACCGGATCCCAGCCCCAGTATCCGCCCCAGCCCAACTCCTCATAGGCCCACTGGCCGCCCAGCATCTGCCCCACCAACAGCGCGTACCAGGCGCCCAGCGTCCAGCGGCGCGTGGTGACGACCCAGGCATTGTCCAGCTTGCCCCGCACCAGGCTGGCGATGGCGAAGGCGAAGGGTACGGAAAAGCCGATGTAGCCCAGGTAGAGCAGAGGCGGGTGTATGGCCATCGCGGGGTGTTGCAGCAGCGGGTTGAGGCCTCTCCCCTCCAGTGGGATCGGGGCCTGGGTCGCCAGGGGATTGGACCAGGTGACCAGCAGCCCCAGCAAAAAGACGTGAATCGCGCTCAAGGTGGCGATCACGTAGGGGATTATCTCGCGATTGGTGCGCTGGTAGCCATAGGCCACGACGGCGGAAAACCCGGCCAGAATCAGCACCCAGAACAGCAGGGAGCCTTCCATCCCGCCCCAGAACGCGGAGATCTTGTAGAACAGCGGCAGGTCGGTGCTGGAGTGTTCCCACACGAACACGACGCTGAAGTCGTCGCGCAAAAAAGAGCGCAGCAGCACCGCGCTGGCCCCCAGTATGAGCAGGAAGTTGAGGATGGCGGCGAACTGGGCGGAGCGCACGAGGTTCCAATTGTTGCGCACCACGCCCACGTGCGGCACCACCATGCCGTAGATGCTCACGGCCAGCGCGCCGGTCATCAGGATGTAGCCGATATCAGCGAGCATGATCGTTCACGATCCTCCGCTCTCCACAGGCTTCCAGACATCAGGGCTGCGCGCGGCCTGCCGCGCCGCGCGCACCGTACACGACCCGGCCCACCGCCGGCTCACCGGATCAGGGAGCGGTAGGCCGCCTCCTTGTCGAACCGCTTGTCCTGATCGATGGAATACTCCGCGCTGTGCTTGACCAGCAGGTCGCTGGCCTGCAACACGCCTCCATCGTCCAGCCGGCCTTCCACCACCACCCCCTGGCCTTCCCGGTACATGTCGGGTTTCACGCCGGGAAAGACGACGGGGATGAAATGCGCGTCGTCGTCGGTCACCTGAAAGGTGAGCAGCACGCGCTGTGCATCCCACCGCGTGCTGTCGGGCACTACCCGTGCGCCGACGCGGATCGTCTTATTCCGGAACCGCTCCGGCGCCGCAAGGATTTCCGCGGGGGTATGGAAGAACACCGTGGTCTCCATGCCCTGGTAGCCGATGCCCGCCAGGATGGCCGCCACGATCGCCCCGCCGATGATCAGTTGGTAGTGCCCCTTGGTCATGGCAACTCAGTCGATCCCGCAGGTCGTGTTACCCCCTGCCAGTGTTGATCTTCCCGGGCAGCAGTGCGTTCAAGCAGCGCGGCCCATCCGCGTGCGCGCGCGCTCATTGCCGCGCCAGGTGGCGCTCCAGCGCCTCCACCCGCGACTCGACCTGCAGGCGATAGCGCAGCAGAAAGGCGTAGAACAGGGTAGCCGCGGCCAGCGCCAGCAACAGCGGTACCAATAGCTCGACGGGCATGGACGGCTTGGGCGCGCCACTCTCGACCACCTGGAACAGCGTGGACTGTTGATGCAACGTCCGCCACCACTGCACGGATACGTGAATCAGGGGGATATCCAGAAAGCCCACGATGCCCAGCACCGCGGCCAGCCTCGCCTGCTGTTCCCCCGGATCGGCGAAGGCTCGCAGCAGCACGTAACCGACGTAGATGAGCAGCAGGATCAGCGTCGTCGTCAGCCGTGCGTCCCACACCCAATAGGTGCCCCAGGTAGGCCGTCCCCAGAGGGCTCCCGTCAACAGGCCCAGTCCGCAAAACAGCACGCCGATCTCCGCGGAGGATTTGGCGACGCGGTCAAAGGCCGCCGTGCGCTTCCACAGGTATCCGATACTGCAGAAGAAAACGACGAAGAAGGCCAGATATGCCACCCACATCGAAGGGACATGGATGTACATGATTTTCTGGGAAAAGCCCATGTAGCGGTCGTTGGGGGTGAATGCGAAAATCAGTACGCCCAGCGCGGCGAATCCGATCAGGCTCAGCCAGCCGAGCAAGGGAGTCAGCATGCAGTCAAGGCCTCGCCAATGGGCAGGATCGGGAGGGGCATTCCCCGCGAAGCAACCCGGCTTTAGGATGTGGCCGCCGCCGTCCCGGCGGGGCCGTAGCGCGCCAGCAGTTCCGCGCACCGCTCGGCCGTCGGGTCGCACGCGGGGCGATTATACACCAGCCGCCCCTGGTGTAAAATCACGATGCGCGTGCACAGCCGCACGCCCCCGGTGAACTGATGGGTCACCATGATCGTCGTGCCGCCCTGGCGGGTGAAGCGGGACAGATAGTCGTCCAGCAGGGTGACGGACCCCTGATCCAGCCCGGCGTACGGCTCGTCCAGCAGCAGCACCCGCGGCCGCTGCAGCAGCAGCCGGGCGATGGCCAGCCGTTTGAGCATGCCGCTGGAAAACGACCGCACCGGGATGTCCGCCACGTCCGCCAACCGCACCTCCGCCAGCGCCTCGCGCGCCGGAGCCATCAGGCCGTGCAGGCCGTACAGGCCGTACAGCGTGCCGAACAGGCGCAGGTTCTCCAGCGCCGTCAGGTCCGCGTACAGGCGGCTTTCGTGGGAGATCATGGCCAGATCGCGACGTGCCAGCGGCGCCGCCCCGGGGAAGGGCTCGCCGCGGAACAGCACGCTCCCTGCGCTGGGCCTCATCAGGGTGGAGAGAATCTTCAGCAGCGTGGTCTTGCCCGCGCCGTTGCCGCCCAGCAGCAGCACGAACTCCCCTTCGGTCACCTCGAGGCTGACCGCATCCAGCGCGGTGCGATAGCCGAAGTGCTTGCCGACGGCAGTGAGGGCGAATACGGGAGGTTGCATGGGCGAATTGCGAACGGATAGGCTGGGTCAGGGATCGCTCACGCAGGGTAAGATGGCATCGATCGGGGGCGCAGTCAAAGTGGCCCCGGTCTTCACGTTCCAGCGCTAGTGTGGTGACTGAGAAATTCGTTCAATCATTCATCGTGGCGACTGTCAGGCAGGCAGAAATTCTCTAAGGCGCTGATATTTTCCGGTAAAACCTCACCCCCCGACCCCCTCTCCGACGGGTGTCTATACGGAACACCGGGAGAGGGGGAGCTACCGATGAGAGTTCCCCGCTATATACCCGCTTGGTCGCCCCTCTCCGATTGCGGAGAGGGGCAGCGGGCGTCAGCCCGCGGGGTGAGGTTTCGCCGAGGGCATCAAATCCAATCGCATTCCTTTATATTTTGCAGGAACTTCAGAGGCAGGACACTAGGCGCTCGATTGCGTATACGATGCAACCCGATTTGGAGGGGATCGGAGGAGTCAGCACCGGGATGAATGGGCAAAACCACCCCCACCATGTGCACATGCTGGGCATCTGCGGCACGGCCATGACGGCGCTGGCGGGCTGTCTGCAGCACCTGGGCATGAAGGTCACCGGCTCGGACGCGCAGCCCTACCCGCCCATGAGCCGGCACCTGGCGGCGCTGGGCATCGCCTGCAACGAGGGCTACCGGCCCGAAAACCTCCCCCGCGAGGCCGACCTGGTCATCGTGGGCAACGTGATCCGGGAGGGCAACCCGGAGGCGGCGGAAATGCGGCGGCGGAGCCTGCCCTTTCTCTCCATGGCCGAAGCGGTGAAGCGCTTCGTCATCGGCGAGCGCCATACCATCGCCGTGGTGGGCACCCACGGCAAGACCACCACGACAGCCCTGGCGGCCCACGTTCTGGTGGCGCTGGGGGCGCAGCCGGGGTTTCTCATCGGCGGCATCGCCAACAACTTTGCAGGCAATTGCCGCCTGGGCGACGGGGATCTGTTCGTGATCGAGGGCGACGAGTACGACACGGCCTATTTCGACAAGACGCCCAAGTTCTTCAAGTACGCGCCGCAGACGCTGATCTTCACCAGCCTGGAGTTTGACCACGCGGACATCTACCCCGATCTGGACGCCATCCGCGCGCAGTTCGCCGCCCTGCTGCGCGGGATGCCCGCCGACGGCCGGGTGATCGCCTGCGCGGACGATCCCAACGTGCGCGGCCTGCTTTCCGAGGCGGCTTGCGAGGTGGTAAGCTACGGTTTCGGCCGCCATGCCGGCTGCCGCCTGCGCCATTGGCGCGCGCAAGGGCCCGGCGCGACGTTCGCTACCGAATGGCGGGGCCGGCGCGAGGCATGGCACATCCCGCTGGCCGGACGCCACAATGCCCTCAATGCGGCCGCGGTGGTTGTGTTGGCGCGCCTGCTCGGGTATGGCGGGTATGAACAGCGCCCGCTGCAGGCCGCGCTGGCGTCGTTCCAGGGGGTCAAGCGGCGACAGGAGGTGCGCGGCGTGGCAGACGGGGTGACGGTCATCGACGACTTCGCCCATCATCCCACCGCCGTGGCAGCGACCATCGAGGCCATGCGCCGCCACTATCCGGGGCAGCGGTTGTGGGCCGTGTTCGAGCCGCGCAGCTTCACGGCCCGCAGCAGCCGCTTTCAGGCCGGGTTTACGGAGGCGCTGCGCGGTGCACACCGCGTGCTGCTGGCGCGCCCCTTCGGCTCGCACGATGCGGACGGAGAGCAACGCCTGGATACCCCCGCCATCGCCGCCGCGCTGCGCGCCGAGGGGCGGTGGGCCGAGGCGCCGGGCGCCAGCGATGATCTGCTGGCCTGCCTTGCCGCCGATGCGCGGCCCGGCGACGTCGTGCTGATCATGTCCAACGGGGGCTTCGACGACATTCACGAGCGGTTGCTCGGCGCCCTCGCGCGGCGGGGCGGTGCGAGGGCCGCGCCATCCAAAGGGAACGACACGGAATGACCGAACCCCCCGCAAGGCAAGCCCGGCCCGATCCGCCACAACTGGCCGAAAACGTCCGCGTACTGCCGCAGGACGGCCGCACGCTGTACCTGTTGGGCACCGCGCACATCTCGGCACGCAGCGTCGAGGAGGTTCGCGAGCTCATCGAGCGCGTGCGGCCCGATAGCGTGTGCGTGGAGCTGGATGCGGCCCGCCACCGCGCGCTGGCCGACCGGGAGGCCTGGCGCGAGATGGACGTGGTGCAGGTGGTGCGGCGCAGGCGGGCGATGATGCTGCTGGCGCACCTGATCCTGGCCGCCTTTCAGCGCCGGTTGGGCCGCCAGCTTGGGGTGCGGCCCGGTGCGGAGATGCTGGAGGCCGCCCAGTGCGCTCAGGCGGTCGGAGCGGAGCTGGTGTTGGCCGACCGTGAAATTCAGGTCACCTTTCGCCGCATGTGGGGCGCGCTGACCTGGCTGGACAAGATCAAGCTGATTTCCCAACTGATGCTGACACTGCTGATGAACCCCAAGATCAGCGAGGAGGAGATCGAGGCACTCAAGGAAAAGGACCTGCTGGGCCAGGTGATGGAGAACTTCGCCCGCGCCTTTCCCCGCGCCCACGCGCCGCTCATCGC
>JACZVE010000154.1 GCA_022572825.1 SAR324 cluster bacterium | reverse complement strand
AATAAAATCTCGAGGAACATCCTTGTGGAAAAGGTCGCTCATCGAATTCACAAATATCTGCCGTGAATTCTTCCATTTCAGGGGTTGGTCCAGTCTGTTCGGTCGCAGGGTGAGGTCGAATCCCATTTCAAAAGGATGACCCTTCACGCCCCGGAAACGCTCCGAGAATCGCTCTGCATAGCAGTTATCGCACCCCCGGCTGACTTTCGTGCAACCGGTTACCGGGTTCCACGTCGCGTCGGTCCACTCAATGGCGCTGCGGTCTGCCATCTTAGCCTCCGATCGAGGTGATTCCTTCGTATTGACCGTATGGGAACAAAAAAAAGTTGTCTACTAAAATTCCGCTTCTCCTATTGAAACTATTCAAGAATCTTACCTGTGCAGTATATGCACCACCTCCACCCCCATCCCGCGCAGTGTGTGCGCGATGAGATGCTCGCGGTGGCAGCGGGCGGGGTCGCCCTCGCTGCACAGCACGGCCACGCGCGGTCCGCCTTCAAGCAGCGCCAACAGCTCGGCAATGCCCTCCCGGTAGGACGGCTGCGCGGCGATGCGGCAGTAGTCCGGCGCGCCGTCGGGCGCATACAGGGCGGGATCGGCGGGCCGGCCCCCCAGCCGCTCGCCCAGCCACAGGTAGCCGATGCCCGTCGCCTCGAGGGCGGCGGCCATGGGCCGGCCGTTGAACCAGGGGAAGCGGCTGCGGGGCCGGGAGCGCACGTCGGCCACCACGCCGATCGCATGCTTCTGCAAGAGCGCCAGGAAGGCCTCCCAGCTACGGTTCGAATGGCCGATGGTGTACAGGGTGCGCAGTGGCGTGAAATTACCAGGGGCCATCTGGCGCCCTCCGGAAAAGGGTGGTCACTTCCCACGAGCGGTCGGTGACAATCGGGCAATCCTTTCGCTTCGGGCGGCTCCCCTCTCCATGAAATGGAAGGGGAGAAACGCGAGCCGGCGAGCGTTTTACAGGGCCTCAGGTTCGCGACCGCGCCCCATGGAAAATAAGAGCGTCAGGGAATCGACATAGGGGGTGAGGCTCTGGAAATGGTCACACGATAACACAATCTCCTCTGAGCTAAGGGAATAGGCATATTTTTAACCGCGTATCTTGGCTACAAGGACTTTACGGGGCAGCGAACACCCATCTCTGGCGCGAGCCCACCGCCGCGTGTATGCTCGCGCAGAGACACATCACGGGGCGCCTGCGGGCGTTCCTGCCCATTGCCGGCCGGCGTGGCGCCGCGCGGAGGACGATTCGTGCGATGATGCGGCCGGTAGAGTCGCGTATAGGGGGCGCGCTGAAGCAAAGGAGGGACTCGATGGCCGCGCGAGTGTTGTTGGGGGCAGCCGCCACCGCCGTGACATTGATGGCGTGGGGGTTTCTCTTCTGGGTGGTGCTTTCCGCGCCCGGCGGTGTGCTGAAGGCCGTACCGGACGAGACCGCCTTCATGGCGGCGCTGCGGGATTCCTTGCCCGAGACAGGCACCTATTACTTTCCGCTGCCCCCTGAGCCAGAGCTGGGGCAGGATGAGGGCCCGGATTTCCTGGCCTATCGCGAAAAGCACAAGGCCGGCCCAGTGGGAATGATCCGTATCACGCGGGATGGCGCCCACCCGCTGTCCCTGCGCACTTACGCGCTCGGGTTCGTCCATTTCTTCGCCGCGGCGCTGATCGCCGCGCTGTTGCTGCTCATGGTGCTCCCGGCGCTGGACACCTACGTTCGCCGCGTCGTGTTCGTCTTCGGCCTGGGGCTGTTCGGCGCCGTTGCCATCCGGCTGTCCGACCCCATTTGGTGGCACCTGCCCTGGGGCCACGACGTTCATGGCGCGGTGTACCACTCGGTGAGCTGGCTGCTGGCCGGGGTGGTGCTGGCGGGTGTCGTGCGGCCCCCGCGCGGAGCGATTCACATGACCGATCCCAGCAAACCCCTCTGGAAGCGGGCGCTGGAGGTGGATTGAGGTGCCTTGTCATTCCGCGTCGGGTTGAGTTCGCGGCGCGCCTTCGTTATGGAACGGAGTAGACGGCGCTGCGCTCGACTCGAGATGCTCTTTTGCATACACGACCGAATCCATGGGCAGGCGCCGTCCCTTACGCGCCGGGCTGCGGCGGCGCCCGCTTGGGAACGCGCGATTCACCACTTCACCACAAGGATGCGTCGATGGCTGAGCTGACACTGGGCCAGGCCAATCGCCTCATCGAAACCGCGCTGGCGAAGGCCCGCGAGTTGAAGCTGCCGCCGGTCGGCGTGGCCGTGTTGGACCCGGGCGGCCATCTCATTGCCCTGCAGCGCGAGGACGGTCTGTCGTTCCTGCGCGTCAAGGTGTGCCAGGCCAAGGCCTATGGTGCGCTGGCCATGGGCGCGCATTCGCGCCACCTGGCCGAGCGCTACGCCTCCAGCGTCAACTCTGAAGGGTTCTTCACCGCGCTCAATGTCATGAGCGGAGGCATGGTGGTGCCCCTGATCGGCGGCGTGCTGATCCGCGACGATACGGGCCGCGTGCTGGGCGCGGCGGGGGTCTCCGGCGCGCGCTCGGAGGACGACGAGGCCTGCGCCGTTGCCGGCATCGAAGCCTTGGGCTACCCGCTCGATTTGCCCGCTTAGTCCCCGCGGTCTATGCGCCCCGATTCGCCACAACCCGCTCTATTCGCACCTGGCGCCGGGAGCGCCGCGATGACGGTGGACGAGATCATCCCCGGTGTACTTTCGGCCTACGCGGGCACCGTGCTGGACAGCAACTGGGGAGAACGCGGAATCTTCTACAATCCCGGGCGGGCCCTGCCGAAAGGGATATACCTGATGACCTGCAAAGGGAGCAATGGCCCTCACGACAAGGCTTCAGACCTGGACCGGGACGGGGTCTTCCGCCTCAATATCGGTATTTTCAAGCGTTCCTACCAACGAAGGTTCGGCGCGTTGCCGTTCCGGCCACGATTTTGCCCGCCTCGACGAGGCGATGCCTCATCCCGTGTATGGCTGGATGGGCTGGATATGCGTGCTCAATCCATCACGGGCGACGCTTGATGATCTGCGGCCGTTGATTGATGAATCCTACCAGCTTGCCTTGGAGAAATTCGGGAAACGGATGACGGGGCGATGACCCGGCCCTTTGTATGTCGCCTCGTATATTCGGGAAAGGCCGCGCGGGCCAAGTCATTAGATGGCCCCATGGCACGCTGAGGACGAGTTCAGGGAGGAATGTTCCCGGTGGAACCGGCGTACCGCCTGCTGGTGTGCCTGACGGCGCTTTGCGCAGTGAGCGCGGTCTCGCTGGAGACCGAGGCCGCACCCTCCGGGTCGCGGGAGCGGCCGTTGGTGGTGATGCTGGGCAGCGAGCCCGCCACCCTGGACCCGCTCCTGGCGACGGACGCGAATGGCGTGCGTATCTCCCATCAGCTCATCTTCGAGACCCTGGTGCGCCTGGACGATAACCTGGAAATCGTTCCGGGCCTGGCGCGCTGGCAACGTCTGACGCCGACCCACTACCGCTTTCGCGTCACCGGGGGCGTGCGCTTTCACAACGGTGCGGCCCTGACGGCCGAAGACGCTGTCTATACCCTGCGCCGTTTCATGGCGCCGGAGGTGGCCTCCCCCTATGGAGGGGCCTTGCGCGAAAAGATCGCCGCCGTCCAGGTGCTGGACGATGCCACCTTCGAGGTCAGGCTCAACGCGCCCTATGCCGCCTTTCTCTCCGACTTGATTCTGCCGGTGGTTTCCAGCCAACAGGGCGCCATTCCCACCCCTTGGGGCGACCTCAACGGCAGCGGCCCCTTCCGCTTCGAAAGCCGCGAGGTGGGAAAGATCGTGCTGGTGCGCAACCCGGATTACCGGGCGCCGGCCGGCGTGGCGCGGGTCGTGCTCAAGGTCGTCAAGGATGAAAGCACCCGCCTGCTCAAATTCCGCAAAGGGGACGTCCACCTGGGTATCAACGTCCTGCCCCTGGACAAGCTGGTCCGCTTCCAACGGCCTCCGCTCAAGCGCAAGTATCGGATCCTGGAGGCGCCGGGATTGTCCTACCAGTACCTGGGCTTCAACCTCGCCGATCCGGTGCTCTCCAAGCACGCCGTGCGCAAGGCCCTGGCGCATGCCATCAACGTGGAAGCGCTGATCGAGCACCGGCAGAAGGGTCACTCCACCCGCGCCACCGGGTTGCTGGCGCCGGGCAGTCCCTACGCCGACCCCGCCCTGCAGCCCATCCCCTACGATCCCCAGCGCGCCAGGAGGCTGCTGGACGAGGCCGGGTTTCCCCAGCGGGACGGCCGGCGCTTTTCGCTCACCTACAAGACCAGCACGGACCGCTCCGCAGTGATCCAGGCGCGCATCATCCAAAGCGATCTGCGCGGCGTGGGCATTGAGCTGGAAGTGCGCTCTTACGAATGGGCCACATTCTATCATGACATCCGCAAGGGCAACTTCCAGCTTTACTCGCTGCGCTGGATCGGGGTGTCCGACCCGGCATTTCTGTACGAGCTGCTGCACTCGCGGAGGACACCGCCTCTCGGCCGCAACCGGGGCGGCTATGCCAGTCCCGTCGTGGACGCGTTGCTGGAACGGGCGCGCCTGGAGCCGGACGTCGCCAAACGCCGGGATCTCTATCGGCAGGTGCACCGCCGCGTGTACGCCGACCTGCCCTACCTGAGCCTTTGGCACAACAACAACGTGGCGATCGTCTCCCGTGCGCTGGAGGGCATGCGCCTGCATCCCTCCGGCGGTTTCGAGCATTTGGCGGCCGTGCGCTGGTCCCGGCCGTAACGGTGCCGCGATGACCTTCTTCCTCAATCGCTTGGCCTGGACGCTGCCCATTCTGCTGGGCGTGCTGACCATCGTCTTCTTCCTGCTCCACCTCATCCCCGGCGACCCGGTGGACATCATGTTGGGGGAACAGGCGCTGGCAGCGGACCGCCAACAAATGCGCGCCGCGCTGGGTCTCGACCGGCCGCTGGCGGTGCAGTACCTCGCCTTCCTGGGCCGCACCGTCAGGGGCGACCTGGGGAGCTCGATTCACCATCGCCGCCCCGTGGCGCAATTGATCGCCGAGCGCATCCCGGCCACCTTCGAGCTGATGATGGGGGGGATGGCGGTGGCCTTTGCCGTGGCCCTGCCGCTGGGCCTGCTGGCGGCGCTGCACCACGGGCGCTGGCTGGATCAGTTGGCCAGCCTGTTCGCTGTGCTGGGGGTGGCGACGCCCAACTTCTGGCTGGGACCGCTGCTGATCCTGGCCTTCGCAATCCGCCTGGACTGGCTGCCGGTCAATGAGCGGGGCACCCTGGCACATCTGGTGCTGCCCTCCATCACACTGGGAACGGCCATGGCCGCCTTGCTTACCCGCATGACGCGCACGGCCCTGCTGGAGGTGCTGGGCGAGGATTACATCCGCACCGCACGGGCCAAGGGGCTGGGCGCGTGGGCGGTGGTGATCGTGCACGCGCTGAGCAATGCCCTGATCCCGGTGGTAACCGTGATCGGGCTGCAGATCGGCGTGCTGCTTTCCGGCGCGATCATCACCGAGCGCATCTTCGACTGGCCGGGCCTGGGCACGCTTCTGCTGGACGGCATCTACGGCCGTGACTACCCGCTGGTGCAGGGCTGCATTCTAGTCATCGCCGTCACCTACGTGGCGGTCAACCTGCTCACCGATCTGGTCTACGGCTGGATCGATCCCCGCATCCGCCGCCCATGAAGCTTCCGAGCCGACCCGCCCGCCGGGTGCTGCTGCTGGCCTCCCTGTTGGGGCTCGGCTTTTGCCTGCCCGCCCTGCTCGCACCCTGGCTGGCACCTTACGATCCGCTGGCGCTGGACCTGACGGGCTCACTGGCCCCGCCGGAGCTGGCCCACCCCCTGGGGCGCGACGAGCAGGGGGCGGATATTCTCAGCCGGCTGCTCCATGGGGCCCGCATATCGCTGGCGGTCGGGCTCATTACCGTCTCCATTACCGCATCCGTCGGAATCTCCGTCGGGCTGCTGGCAGGCTATGCCGGGGGCGGCGTCGAACAGGTGGCCATGCGGCTGGTGGACGTGTTGCTGGCCTTTCCCGGGCTGTTGCTCGCCATCGCGCTGGTGGCCGTGTTGGGACCCGGTCTGGGCAACGTGATTATCGCGCTGTCCGCTCTGGGCTGGACGGGCTTTGCCCGCCTCGTGCGCGGGCAGGTGCTGGCCGTCAAGGCGTTGGATTATGTGCAGGCTGCCCATGGCCTGGGAGCCGGCCACCTGCGGCTGATGGCCGTGCACATCCTGCCCAACGTGATGGCGCCCGCCCTGGTGCAGGCCTCCTTCGCCATTGCCGCGGCGATACTGTCGGAAGCCTCGCTGAGCTTCCTCGGTCTCGGCGTTCCCGCCGGGACGCCGAGTTGGGGCGCCATGCTGGCCGAGGGCCGCTACGTGCTCAGCGAGGCGCCCTATGTTTCCATCTTTCCCGGGCTGGCCATCATGGGTGTGGTGCTGGGGTTCAATCTGCTGGGCGACGCCCTCGCCGATTGGCTGGATCCCAAGCGCCGCCTTGCTTGAAGTGGAGTTGGCCCCAAGTCATTGTACGGCTTCATCCCGGGCTTTGGGCCGCCTGTTTACCTTCGATACCACGGCGAGGCGCAGACCCAATGAGTCCAGCACCCTAACGAGGCTGGATAAACGGGGGTTGCCCTTGGCGGTTAGCATATTTTGCAGGGAAACCCGGTGCAGGCCGGTGCCGCGCGACAGAGCGGCGGCCCCACCAATCCTTGCCTCGACGACTGTTTTGAGGGCGATGAGGAAGGTTCCGTCCGGTTCGACCAGGCTGGCATTGAGATAGCCGGGGATTTCTTCGGGATGATCGTGGAGTCGCTCAACCATGTAATCCCGCCATTGTTTGATAGGCATTTTCACTCTCCCTGATACTCCCGGTAGTATGCAATTGCCCTTGCAATATCCCGATGTTGGCTGCCCTTAACGCCTCCGCACAACAGCAAAATGATTCTATTTTCTTCCATGGCAAAATAGAGGCGGTAGCCAGGACCGAAGAACAACCGCGCTTCATAGAGGCCGGGCATGCCTTTGATCGGGTGATGATCGCCGAGGTTGCCCATCTCGAATCGGTCGATACGATTCCGTATGCGCTGGATCGTGCCAAAGTCCCGCAGCGATTCAAGCCATTGGATGAACGGCGCTTCGCCATCGGCAGCTATGTAATATGCGACCGTGTAAGATTGTGCCATTCTTTTCCTCAATAGTAT
>JACZVE010000153.1:542-7235 GCA_022572825.1 SAR324 cluster bacterium | reverse complement strand
CTCAATTCTTCGAGTTGTTGCATGCGCTTGGCATGCTCGTCCTGCATCTCGGGGATCTTGGCTTGCTCTTTGGCGAAGTTGCCCTCGATGGTCTCGATGCGCGACAGTTCCTGCTGTGTTCGCCGGCGAAGTGCCTCTACGGATTCCCGCTGCTCGGCTTGATGTTGTTCCGCGAGGCGGGCGCGTTCCTGCAGCGCGGTCATGCGGGCCTTGAGGGCGGCGCTCTCTTGATGGCGCTCTTCGATCGATTGGTCGAGACGCAATACCGCGGCTGCGGTCTCGCTCTGCTCGGCTTCCTGCCGGGCGAGTTCCGCCCTGAGCTGTGTGGTGCGGTCCGAACATGAAGCGATCTGGGCGTTGATCGAGTTGCGGTCCTGCACGAAGCGGTGGAACTCAGCCAGCGCATGGCCGGCGCGAAGCTCGCGCAGACGGAGGTCGTATTCTTGAAATCTTCGAGCCTTGCCGGCCTGGAGCTTGACGCTGCGCAGGCGTTTCTCGAGTTCTTCCGTGATATCGCCGGCGCGCAGCAAGTTTTGTTGAGTCCGCTCGAGCTTACGCTGGGTTTCTTTTCGATGAGCTTTGTACTTGCTGATGCCGGCGGCTTCCTCGAAGATCGTACGCCGTTCGGTGGAACTGGATTGCAGCAGGTGGTCCACTTTGCCTTGTTCGATCACCGAATAGGATTCGATCCCCAAGCCGGTATCGAGGAACAGCTCACGGATATCCTTGAGCTTGCACGGCTGAAGGTTCAAGAGATACTCGCTCTCGCCTGAACGGTAGAGCCGGCGGCCAATCGTGACGGTGTCTGCGTCTATTTTGAGCCGGCGGTCTTCGTTGTCGAAGATGAGATCGACCTGGGCCATTCCGCTGCTGCGGCGGGTCGCGGAGCCGTTGAAGATCATGTCCTGCATGAGGCTGCCGCGCAGCGACTTGGCGGACTGTTCGCCGAGCACCCACTTGACTGCGTCGACAAGGTTGCTCTTCCCACAGCCGTTTGGCCCCACGATGCACGTAACGCCTGCGCCGAAATCGAATTCGGTCTTGTCGCAGAAGCTCTTGAATCCGGTCAATGCGAGTTTCTTGAGGATCATGTGCTGCGGAAACCTCCGTGTTCCCTTGAGGGTTCGCCGATCCACGGCGACAAAGTGCGCTCAAACGGCCCGAGCGCGCCGAACTGTTGTTGGCGGGCAGTGTAACATACCTCGAGCGTTACGATCAACGATAATATCGACATCTGTTCGGCGCGTCCTTGAACGTCACTCCGCCTCGATTCAGTCGGTTTCTCAGTTCGTACGAACATCGGGGATTTCTACAGCTCCGACCCGGGCCGCCCGGTCGAGCGTTTTGGCCCGGTGGCTTCAATTGTTCCGGGCCTTTCGATTTTGAATCCTGCATCGATGGTGCCGTTCTCGCACAAACCGGCAACGACATCAATAATCTGTGAATAGTTTAGGCCCAGGCCGCTGACTCTGCCGAACTTGTCCGTTCCCGCCTTCGCTCCCAGGAGTGAGATGAGGTCGGTCACTTGGAGCGACGTGGTGGTCGGCGGTGATACGCGACCGCTGGCGGTCTGTCGGATGGCGGTGATTTCTTGAGCTTGGGCGTCGGCGATGAGCGTGACCAAGCCCTGCGCGTGGCGATAGAACAGCGGCGTCTTGCAGCGTGGCGTTCCGATGATTGCAATGCGAGGTTCGGCAGCGACCTTGCAATAGATCAAGTCACCACCGTCGTGGGCCGGGATATGGTCCATAATGAAGTTGTTGCCGATGTTCTTCGAGCTTACGAATGTGTCTTGATGCCCGACCAAGCCTTCGTAGGCCGACACGCGCGCGTTGATATCGAGGTTCGAATTCAACACTTGCCAGAGAGGATGCGTGGTGCGGAATCTGCTCGCTGCTTCGCCCAGCGTCCGTATGGCCTCTTCCTGGTAAGGGCTGTTGGGGTCCAAAGCATGTTCGCCGAGCACGGCCACGGCCAGGTCGTCGGACATCCGCAAGCCCGTGCGCGCTGCGTAAAACGTGACGTGCGGGAGGGCGTGTGTATAGAGGCTGCGGACCGCAGGCCTGATCGATTTGCCGAGGCCTTCCAAAGCGAGGCCGATGCTGTCGTGCGGCGCCCGCAGGTCCGGCATCTCCGCCGCCAGATCCAAGGCCCGGCGATTCTCGAAGCCCGGTTCTCTGGAGAGGTACAAATGGCGTACGAGCGCGAGGAAATAAAGCTCCCGGTCCTGATACTCAGACGGGATCTTGAGTGAGATGTACGACGGCGATTCGGCCACGGCGATTTTCGCACCGCCTCCGAAGCGATCATTGATCTTGTCCTGGACGTTGACGGCCATCGCATAAGATGGACTGGAGAGCACCACGCGAACGCGGCGTGCTTTGAGATTGGTACCGCCGCCGATGATGCGGGCCGTCCGCAGATCCACCGGAGTGGCGCTGGATTCGCGCTGGGCAAAAGGATTGACAAACACCGGGCCTTCTCCGCGGGCGACAACTTTGCCCTCCTGCACCACGCCCGCGCCTTCATGTCCGAGGATGATGGGGAAGGGTCGGCGCGCGTTGTCCCCGGTGTACACGTGGACATCGCTGCGGCAGACCCCGGTGGCGACGAGCTTCACCAGCACCTTGCCGCTGCGGGGCGGGTCCAGTTCCACCTCTTCTACCGAGAACGGCTGCCGCACACCCGGCAGCACCGCCGCTTTCACCTGCACCGCCCTCTCCTCGCCATGCGGTCCATTGGCCGGAGAATCCAGTGCTCATCCCCGCCGTGTCTGCCCGGGCTCCATCGCGAAGTTGCAGCCAGATGCGAGTGAATCATCGTCCGGCTCAGCTCTGCCGGACGATGCCACGGCGGGGTGACTGCATTCGCCCGCCGGCAAGCGCCGTCAATCGTATCGGATCACTTGGCGGGCCATTTTGCTGCCGTCGAGCAAATTCTGGAAGCAGGTGTTGATCTCCTCCAGCCGGAACTCCTGGGTCACCATCTCGTCCAGCTTGATCTGGCCCTGCTGGTAGAGATCGATGTAGCGAGGGATGTCCACGCGGAATTGGGCGTCGCCGAAGAGCACCCCCTGCAGCTTTTTGCGCCAGAGGGAAAAGTTGGTGGGCCCGATAGGCAGTGTTTTCTTGGACACCCTGCCCACGCCGACCATGAACAACGTGCCGCCCTTGCGCAAGCCCTCGTAGCAGATCTTCACCGTCTCGTCGGTCTGGTCGGAACCGACGAACTCGAAGGAGTAGTCGGTTCCCACGCCCCAGGTAATCTCATGGATTTCCTCGACCACCTCTTTCCAGTTGTGGCGGTTGACGATGGTGTGCGTAGCCCCGAACTGCTTGGCCATGCTCAGTTTCGCCTCGTGCACGTCCACCGCGATAATCTTGCCCGCGCCGCTGAGGGCCGCTCCCTGTACGGCGGCCAGCCCCAGCCCCCCGCAGCCCACAATGGTGACCGTCTCGCCGGGTTTGATATGGGCGGCATTGGTCGCCGCGCCGAACCCGGTGGTGAACCCGCAGCCCAGCAGGCAGAGCCGCTCCAGGGGCAGGTAGTCCGGCACCTTCAACACGGACGCCTCCGGCGAGATGGTATACTCGGCATAGGTGCTGACGAACAGAAAGCTGTTGATGTCCTTCCCGTCGCTGGCCCGGTGATGGCGGTAGGTGTCGTCCAGGTATTTTCCCGTGCGCAGCTTGGCGCCCAGGTCGCACATGTTGGGATGGCCGGTATGGCACCAGCGGCAACGCCCGCAGGAGGGCAGGAAGGTCAGCACCACGTGATCCCCCGGCTGCACCGAGGTGACGCCTTCGCCCACCTGCTCCACGATGCCCGCGCCTTCGTGGCCGAGAATGATCGGGAATTCCCGCGGCACGTCCCCCGTGTAGTAGTGTACGTCGCTATGGCAGACGCCCGTGGCCACCAGCTTGATCAGCATCTCCCCGCTCTTGGGCGGATCCAGCTCTATCTCCTCGATAACGAGCGGTTGATTGACCTCATAGAGCACGGCGGCTTTCATGCGCATGGAACGGCCCTCCTCCAGCGATCGGGGATGCAGCGATAGGGCAGCCTATTGAATATTCCCGGCGCGCGCAAGCGCACGGGCGCCGCACACGGCGGCCGCGCGACAGGTGGAAATTGCAGCCTCACCGCGGCGACGATGCGCGTCGTGCATGAACGGGCGCGACACTTGGGCGCAACGAACCACCAAGTGCGTGCCACAGGGCACAATTTGGCGAGGAATGACCCGATGGTGTTCACCCCGTCATCGGCGTTGGCCATGCCGATGGGCTCCCAGGAAAGGCACCGGGGGACGGTGGTCGCACCGCCCCGGAGGCGAACCTACTGCCGAGGAGGGCAGCTACCGCACCAGCGGCGCCAGTTCACCATTGGCATGCATTTCCGTCACGATGTCGGAGCCGCCGATGAACTTGCCGTCGATGTACACTTGGGGAATAGTGGGCCAGTTGGAGTATTCCTTGATCGCCTGGCGCAACTCCGGATCTTCCAGGACGTTGCGGGTCTCGTAGGTGACGCCCAACTCGTTGAACGCCTCGATCGTCGCCGCGGAGAAGCCGCATTGCGGAAAATCGGGCGTTCCTTTCATAAAGATGAGAATCTTGTGGGCGCGAACGTCGTTGGCGATTCGCTCGATCGCGTCGCCGCCCGAAGCCGGTGGCGCCGATTGCGCCTGCTCGGCACCGACGACTTTGAAGATATTCTTGAACGAAGACATAATCGCCGACCTCCTCGCGATTTGGTTGATGCCTGTTTCCTGCGCTTGATTCGGCTGTGGAGCAGTTCAAATACGGGCAATTATTGCGTATTGTAGCCCGCCCAACTGAGAATGCAAAGCGAGAATGCTCCGTAAGAATGTTCCGTGAGACGGCACGGCGAGACGGCGCACGGCTCGTCACCGCGTCGCACGGTCCTGACGCGATTGAAAAACTTACTGAAATCAGATAGGATTATTCTGTGGCGCTGTGTCCGCTTCCATCAACAAACGAGTCTTTTGATGAGAGTATGGCGACGCGCGACGCATGATGCGGGTGGGCCATGCCGGTGGTTCGTGCTGGCGGTCAGCGCACATCCGCCGTTCCGCAGGTGGATCTCTGTCCCTTCGAAGCGATGGGCAGGGTGACGCACCGAGGAGATGAACATCATGGAAGATGTCAGAATATTGCAACGCCGCAGCCTCGGCGACCGGGTCTGGGAAGATCCGGAACAGCCCATGAGGCCGATCGCGTTGCGCGCATTCTGCGACAATCTTGGGATATCCAAAGCGCTGGGGCGCATCCTCGCCCTGCGGGGCCTACAGGATGAAGAAGCGGCGCTGAAGTTCCTCCACCCGGACGCTTCACAGCTCCATCCGCCATTCCTTATGCTCGGCATGCGCGAAGCGGTGCAACGCATTGTGCGCGCCATCGAGAATTACGAGAAGATTCTTGTCTTTGGCGATTACGACGTGGACGGCACGGCAAGCGCCGGAATCATCTATGGTTACCTGAAGCGGCTGGGCGCGCGCGTTTATTATTACATTCCGCACCGCATCTCGGACGGCTATGGGTTTTCGCCCGTCACGGTGCGCAAGATTGCCGGCTGGCAGCCGGACCTGGTTATCACCTGCGATCACGGCTCTACCGAAATGGATGCAGCCGCGGCGCTCAAACCGCACGGCGTGGACCTAATCATCACCGACCACCATCAGCTGGGGGCGTCCAGGCCGCCGGCACTGGCGCTGGTCAATCCGCATCAACCCGGCTGCCCTTACCCCTTCAAGGAATTGGCCGCCGCCGGTGTGGCCTACAAGTTGATTTGCGCCCTGGATCAGCAACTGACCGAGTTAAACTTCTGGAATCACCGCGGACTGTGCCACACGGAGCCGTCGTATTACCTTGACCTGGTTGCCCTGGCGACCGTAGCCGACATGGCGCCCCTGGTCGGTGAAAACCGGGTGTTGGTCAAAATCGGGTTGGATGCGCTGAACTCCCGACTGAAGCCGGGATTGAGCGGGCTCGCGAAGGAATGCCGGGTGCGCGGCCCCATTACGCCGACCACGATCTCGTTCAAGCTGGCCCCGAAGATCAACGCACTGGGCCGTGTCGGCGATCCCCGCCTGGGCATGCAGCTGTTGCTGTCGCACTCGTTCACAGAAGCCCGGCGGCTGGCACGCTACCTGCTGGAGGTGAACCGGAAACGCCAGGAGATAGAGCGGGAGGTCTACGCCGACGTCTCCGAGCAGATCGAGCGCATGCCGCGCCATGCGGCACTGATTCTGGTGGGTCAGGGCTGGCACCCGGGTGTCATCGGCTCCATTGCCACCCGCGTTGCCTATCAGACCCGCCGTCCCACCGTCGTCCTTAGCCAGGAGAAGACCCCGCAAATGGTAGGCTCGGCGCGCAGCAGCGAGAATTATAACGTGCTGAAGGTGCTGGATGCCTGCCAGTCTCTGCTGGAACGCTACGGCGGCCATCCGAGCGCCGCGGGGCTGGCGTTGCATCCCATCAACCTGACGGCGTTTACGGAATTCTTCCAGTCCGCGGCGGAACGGGATGGCCAAGGCGTCGATGCGCACAAAAACCACAAGCTGAAAATTGAGGCCTGGATCGAACCGGAGGAGCTCACGCCGCCGTTTCTCCAGGAATTGTTCCGGCTATCGCCCTTCGGATACGGCAACCCGGAGCCGGTGGTGGGCGTGCA
>JACZVE010000153.1:0-532 GCA_022572825.1 SAR324 cluster bacterium | reverse complement strand
CCAGGTCGACAACCCGTCGGTGTTTCAAAACCGGCACCTCAAATTCAGCCTGGCCTGCGAGAATGGTGCGCATTTAGAAGCTTTCGCCTGGGAACATTCGGATTGGGAAGTAAGCAGCGCGACCCGGTACGATATCGCGTTCATGCCCCAGGTACACATCGGCGCCGAGGGTGTCCGCTCCCAGCTCCGCGTACTGGATCTCAAGGCTGCCGAATAGCCGATCCGGTGGTTATCGACTGAACTTCGCGTCAGGCCTTCGGTTTGCAGCATAATGTTTTACCTACCTATCCCCGCAACTCAGAAAATCGCCAGTACAGTTCGCGCTTGAGTGTCTGTATTCGTTAGTGAAGCCTCACCTCCCAGCCCCCTATCCTTGGCAAAGGAGAGGGGAGGCAGGCTGCGCAAAGGTCTCATTGCGTGGAGAGGGGTCGAGGGTGAGGAAATAAACAATAAAAACAATGGATTATCCAATCACGGCGTCGGAAGTTGGGGCTCCAGCGCCAGCAATGCGTCGTAGATGCCCGCCACCACC